>CAYSKR010000136.1:0-14778 GCA_964431675.1 uncultured Myxococcales bacterium | reverse complement strand
GACATGCTGCTGCTCGACGAGCCGACGAACCATCTCGATGCCGAGAGCGTGGCGTGGCTTGAGAACTACCTGCACGAATACCCGGGCACCGTCGTGGCCATCACCCACGACCGGTACTTCCTCGACAACGTTGCGGGCTGGATCCTTGAACTTGATCGCGGCGCGGGCATTCCGTGGGAGGGCAACTACACCTCGTGGCTCGACCAGAAGCGCAAGCGGCTTGAAGGCGAGGAAAAGACCGAGAGTGCTCGGCAGCGTACCCTGGCCCGTGAACTCGAGTGGGTGCGCGCCTCACCGCGCGCCCGCCAGGCCAAATCCAAGGCGCGCTTGGCTGCGTACGACGAGCTTCTGGCGCAAGAAAACCAGAAACGCGAAGACACGATCGAAATAGCCATCCCGCCGGGGCCGCGTCTTGGCGATCTGGTGATCAAGGCCGACGGACTCAAGAAGGGATACGGCGATCGCCTGCTCGTCGAAGATCTGACGTTCAACCTGCCGCGCGGCGGGATCGTGGGCATCATCGGTCCCAACGGCGCGGGCAAAACCACCCTGTTCCGGATGATCATCGGTCAGGAGAAACCGGACGCCGGCACGCTCAGGATTGGCGATACGGTCAAGGTTGCTTACGTGGACCAGAGTCGAGACACCCTGGAAGGTGAAAAGACCGCGTTCGAGGAGATCGCGCAGGGCGCGGAGTTCTTCGAAATTGGCAAGCGCAAGATCAACACGCGCGCGTACGTGGCCGGCTTTGGCTTCCGGGGCGGTGACCAGCAGAAACGGGTCAAGGACTTGTCGGGTGGCGAGCGCAATCGCCTCAACCTGGCGAAGGTGCTTCGGTCGGAGGCGAACGTCCTGCTGCTCGACGAGCCAACCAACGATCTCGACGTGGACACCCTGCGGGCGCTGGAAGACGCGCTGTTAGGGTTCGCGGGCTGCGTGGTCGTCATCAGCCACGATCGCTGGTTCCTGGACCGCATCGCCACCCACATCCTGGCCTTCGAGGGCGACAGTCGGGCGGTGTGGTTCGAAGGCAATTACCAGGACTACGAGGCCGACCGGAAACGCCGTCTGGGATCCGACGCGGCCCAGCCGCACCGGATCAAGTACAAAAAACTCATGCACTGAGCTAGGCTAGGCGCTGATGATTCCCCAGGTTGATCTTGACCGCGCGATTGCTCGCTGGAAGATGCGGCAGGCTGGCGGCGAAGTGCCCGTCGCACACGTCGATGAGGAAGTCACTGGCCGGGCTGGGCGGGTGCAAAACGCGGCCACAGTTCAGGGTGACTTGCCGGAAGCGGTGGCCGAGGGCGTCGATGAAGGCGTGCCGCAGGAGCTGGAAACCATGGGCAGTTCCGGCCTCATCGAGATCAACAGCGCCGCGCACGGCAAGCCGACAGGGTAGGGGCGCGCGGCGGGCTGCGGTCGGGCCTGATCACGGCGGAGCCACCAGGCGGCGGTTGCCTTCTCGCAACTGAGGCTCGCCTTCCGAAAGGGGCAACTGATCCCACAGGCGGCAGGTGACCTTGCGGTGCTTCTGGTCGAGTCCTTCGCAGTAGTTGGTCAGGGTGCAGCGGCGAATTTCGGCACCGCGGCCATCGCGCATCTTCTTGAACCAGTCAGGATCGGCGAGGCTCTGGCGTGCGGCCCCCACGATGTCGGCGTCGCCTCGCTCAATGGCCTCCTCGGCGTCGGCGAAGGTTTGCAGTCCGCCGGCGACCACGATGGGCGTCGAAAATCCAGCGCCGCGGACGGCGGTTCGGATGCGGCGCGAAAGCGGCAGGTGGTAGCCGCGAGCACCGTCGCCGTGACGGCGCAACGTTGGCATGCACTCGGCACCGCTCGGGCCCGTGTAGGGGTACGCGGCCTCTCCCACCTGCGGCTGACGCGCGTCCTCGAACTTGCCGCCTCTGGAAATCGACAGGTAGTCGAAACCCGCGCGGGCAAACTCCACCGCGAAAACGGCGGCGTCGTCGACGGTGCCGCCGCCGGGTATTGCCTCGTCGCCAAGCATCCTACAACCCACCGCGAAGTCGGATCCCACGGCCGCGCGCACGGCAGCCAGCACCTCAAGAGGTAGACGCATTCGTGCATCGCGCGCTCCGCCGTATCCGTCGGTGCGCTGGTTTGTCGGCGAAAGAAAGCTGGCCATCGTGTAGGCGTGGGCGTAGTGCAACTCGACCCCGTCGAAGTTGGCGGCCTTGGCGCGGACGGCGGCGGCCGCGAACGCCGCAGGCAGGATGACAGGCAGGTCGCGAATGTGGGGCAGGTGGGTGTCGGTCACCCGCTCGCGCGCGCCCATGCGCAGATCTTCGAGCTCGCGTGGCGAAAGAATCTGTTCCTGTTCACTCGGCGAGCATTGGGCGAGCCGCTGGCGTACGTCGCTGTGGTCGGCACTTTGCCAGTGTGCAAGGCCGGTCGTGCGGGCGAGCGCCTCGCGATGCGCCGGGCGCAGATCAAGGAACTCGGCAAAGTAGCGCACCGGATCAGGCCTGCGCCGCACCCGCAAAAAATCGATCAACTGGATGAACACGCGAGTCTGGCTGCCGCTGGCCGACCGCACGACGGCGGCCAGATCCCGCAGTCCCGGAACGTATCGATCCTCCCCGATGCGCAGCAGTGGACCGCTCGGCACGTCCCGGATGCCGGTCGCCTCGACGACCAGGGCGCCAGGTTGCCCTTCGGCGAAGCGGCGATACCACTCGGTCAGGTCGGAGGTGACGAAGCCGTCTGCGGTGGCGCGCCAGGGCACCATGGCGGGAACCCAGGTCCGCGATAGCAGGTCGCAGCCCGCGCCGATGCGAATCGGTGAGAACAGGCGTGACACCGCGGCTTCTTCGCGGGTCGGCCAGCGGGCGCCGCCGGGGTCAGAAATAGAAGCGGACACCGAGGGCGACGTCCATGTCAGGAACGAGCCCGGGGAAGATGAACAGGCCCGGGGCAATCTCGAAAAACACCTCGAGAAACTTGGGACGGTCAAAAGTCAGATCAAGCCCGAGAGGCATGCGCGCAAACAGCGACAGGACGCCCTCGCGGTTTGAGCCGTTGTAGTCGTAAAAACTCACCCGTCCGCCAACTCCGATGTGCCAGTCGAGCTGAACTTTGTTCTTCAACAGGTTTTCCTGCCAAAGGAAATCGCCGTGGATGCCCATGCGCTTGTAGCCACCGCAGCGGTACAGGTTGTTGTTGTTGTCGCGGCAGTACGCGCCGTAGTGCGCCAATCCACCAAAGCCGAGGCCAACATCGAGGGCGTTGCCGTTGCCGAGAAAGCCCTTGCCGACGATCGCGGTGGGTTGTCCGAGCTGGAAGCCGAGGCCAAACTTCCGGTCGGTTCCAACTTCGGTAGCCTGCGCAAACAAGGGCACGCTGGCGACCAGGCCGAGGGCGAGTGCAAGGATTCCAGCGCGGCTCATGCGAGCTAGTGTACGTTCACCGGGGCCCGGGGATGCATCAATTTTTTTTGCCTCCGCTGATCTCGTCGGCGCTCTTGACCGGGCTCGTGGGTTGCTCGCCGCCCTCCGAGCGCCGACCGCTGGTGGCCCAGGACGTGGCAACTCGCGTCGACGCAGCGCTGGCGGGAACTCCCATCCGTCGCGTGCGCCGCGGCCCACCCGGTCCCGATGCTGACGCGCTTGCCGCGGCTGCCGGGCTGCCCGAGTCGCGTCGGGCAATTCAGATGGTCGGCGAGCAAGAGCGAGTGGTTGACGTCGATGAGGCCCGCCGCCGTGGTCTCACCCTGGTCGATCTGAGCGATGACTGGGCACCTGCAATCTTTGCCGACGGGGTAGCGCCTGATGGTGCGACCCTGCCCAACCGATACCGCAGCATCTTCGTCGGCCTGGCCAATGATCGCACCGACGGCGACGGGCAACCTGTCGCGCCCGGCGAACGCAATTTCCTTGAGCTTTACGGTGTTCCGGCATCGCTGTCCGTCTTGCGCGAACGCTTTGTTGCCGACGCCACCGGATCCTGCCACCTGGCCATCGATCGGACGAAGTTGCTCGGGGTGGACAAGATCGCAACCTGGGGGGCGACGACGGAAAAAAACGAACTACGTCTTGCCCGGTTGCGTGGCCTGCGGCTCGAGCAAGTGGCGGCGAGCCGAGGTCTGTCTGGCCCCGATGAGCTGGCCACAAGCGATCCGAAGTACGGCAAGGAAGTGCGCCAGCATCAGCACTTCCTGGCCGAGCGGGCAGCCTTCACGGAAGTGGAGAAGCGTCTCGCGTGCGAGGGCCTGTACGATCCGAACAAACACAAGGCGGGCCTTTACGACACGCCCATGAGGCTCGCGATGCTGGCTTTCCAGCAGAAGAACGTCGTGATGGAGCAAGGCGACCTTGGCCGCGCCTCGCTCGAGGCTCTCGCGGTGTCAGCGCTGGAACATGATTTCGCGGCGCTGCGCCGAGTCCTGGCAGAGCGGCTCGCGGATGCGGCGGGCTACCTTGAAGATGGTTCGGCCACGCGCGAATCACCCAAGAAGGTACCGACGTACAAAAATTCCCGCGGCGAGCGCGTTCCGGTTCCCGATCTGGTGGGGGAGGGCACAGCGGCACTGATGGCGCGCGCCGGGATCGCAAACGGCGACGATGCGCTCGATTTTTTTCGTGCCCACGGCAAGGCCGACTTTCGCTGGCTCAAGGTGGCGGTCCGGTTGCCGACCGCGCCCGAGTATTACGCCAGGGAGATGGACCTTTCGGCCGAGATCGATCGGGGCGACGTCTGGTACGACTTTCCGTTCAGCGCGCGCGGTGAGCGGGTGCCGCAGCCGCGGCGAAAATACCCGTCGTTCACCCTGTACACAAAGTGGATGGGTGAGCGCGTGCCGCTGGTGCGCTGGCGCAGCACCATCGGCGGTTGGCGAACCGAACTTGCGTCGGACGGCCGCCCATATCTCCGTTACAAAAATTCGGACGTGGGGCGCCGGGTGTGGCGGCACCTCGTGGTGGCTCCGGTCTGGATTCCACCCGCGTCGTCGCTGCTCGAATCCATGGTCAAGACCAAGAACGTCAACGGCGTCAACATGCGGGTCACCAACTACGATGAAGTTGGGCCTGGATACTTGTCGGCCTATGGACTGGTGGCGGCGATCCACGAGGAGATGCGCCGGCGCGGCGATCGCGGGGCGACTTTTTTCGATAACGGCATCCGGACGCATGGCTCGTTCGACTACCTGTCGCTGCGCGGGCGCTTCTCGCACGGTTGCCATCGCCTCTTCAACAATCTGGCCGTGCGCCTGTTCTCGTTCGTGCTCGCGCATCGCAAGACGCGGACCGTGGGTCCGGTGGCGCTGAATTTTCGCCGCACCTTTTGGCAAAAGGGCGAGGTGTTCGACATGCGCTTGCCAACGCGCGGCTTCTACTACGTTCTTGATCCGCCCTTGCCAGTTGAAACGTTGCAGGGCGATATCCAGGGCGTGGCGCAAGCCCCCCTCGCTGGCTACGTTCGGAAGCCGGACGAGGAATACGGCAAGGATCCACCGCCAGCGGTGCCGGGTGGCCCTGAAAGCAAGGCCGGCGGAGGCGGCGAGATTCCATGAAACGCTCCCGGCGACGAGGTCTGCGCCCACTGCTGATCCTGACAGCGGCCGAGGTGCTTGCCTGCTCGCCGCGCCACGATCCTGCGGGAGCGCGAACAGGTCACGACGCTGCGTCGTCGGCCGGGCACACCGCAGTGCAGGACGCCGGACGGTCGCCGACCATCGAACCGACCGCGCCGCAAGGAGAGGCGCTGCGTCCTGAAGAACGAGACGAAAACCCAGAATCCGCGACGGTCAAACTCAAGCTTGCCGTCACGCCTCCCTCCGCCCGGGCGACCGTCTACTGGGGCCGAAAAAAACTGGGCCTGGCCGGGCCCGATCCGCTGGAGTTCGAGCGGCCACGGGGTTCCGGACCGATGGATCTGCTCATAGTTGCACCCCATGCTGTTCCGGCCCACACCCGCCTGTTCACCGACCGAAACGACAAGGTGACGGTCCGCATTTACCAGCCGTCGGAGGTGGTGCATCTGCTCGGCGGCAAACACAGCCGCGACATCAAAGACTGAACGCCTTGTCCGAGCAACCAGCGCAGAACGGCGATCGTCTCGGCGTACACGATCACGACCGCCTACCCCCTTCCGATCTTGTCTCGTCGAGCAGGTGTTGTATCTCGGCCTCGGAAAATCTCGCTTCGGTTTTGTCAAGAACGCAGCCGTGTAACTTTTCCCTCTGCCGAGAATCCAGGCTAACGTTTCTCGAGATGGACGTCGCGCCTCCCGTGCGAAAACAGTACTTCGTTCCGGCGGCGCTGCCGCGCGAGGTCTACGCCGTGGTGGCAGACTTTGCCGCGTACCCGCGGTTGTTCCCCGAGTTTTCCAGCACCAGGATTATTTCGGTCGATGGACGAAGACACCGGGTGGAGTTTCGAGGGCAGATCATCGTGGGTTTTCGCTACGTGCTCGACCTCGACTGCGATCCCGACGCCTTGACGATCGAGTGGCAATTCGTTGCGGGCGAGATCATCACCGGCTCGACCGGCGGCTGGGTGTTTCGCGAGGACGGCGGCGGCACTGAGATCGACTACCGCGTCTCGCTCGAGGTGAAAGCCCCGGTGCCTGCCTTGGTGTTGCGCAAGATTACCGATGCGCTGATCTCCGCTTCGCTCCCGGCGATGTTTTCGGCCCTTGCTCGCGAGGTGGCGCACAGAAAACGCGGAATCGCGACACGCGCGTAGCTACCGGATGACTCGCAGGCGGCGGTTGGCCGGGACGATGGGCTCGAACGCGGCAGCGAGCGAGCGCGCTTCCTCCAGCGCGTCGTCGTCGCCGTCAAGGGTCGCCTGGGCGACTGATCGAGCGATGGACTCGGTGATTCCAGGGTCGCGCGCCTGCGCCTCGCGCAGCGCCGCCTCGGCCCGTGCGTCGAGCCCCGCTTCCCGTGCGGCCCGCGCGGCGTGGACGCAGAATCGCGCGCCCGGCGGGCCGGGAACGGCACGGGCCGCCGCGTCGAAGGCCGCCGCTGCCTGCGCCGCGTGGTCGCACGCCAACTCGGCTCGGCCGAGATCGAACCAGGGCCACGGGTTGCCCGGGTCGAGCCGGGCGGCATGGGCCAATGATGGAATGGCGCGTTGTGCTTTGCCGAGTCGCCGCAACGCCAGACCCGCGTTGTGGTGCTGCTCTGCGGAGTCGGGATCCTTGCGCAGGGCGCGCTCCGCCTGCCGGAGCGCAAACGTGGGGGTCAACTCCTCGCCGCCAACCTCGAAAGCGTCGAGCAGGAATTCTCCGTCGTTGTCGTATAGCAGCCTGCCGCTCGCCAGGGTTGCCTCGAGCCACTGCAAAAATGAGGAACCTGATTGGGCCCGTTCCCCATCGTGCAGCCGGAAAACGTGCATTGCGCCGGGGCCAGGTATCTCGACATTCATGTCACCAGCATTCGAGTCGCCGACCGGATCGGGCCCCAAGAAAAGCACATCGCCGTTTTCTGATTCGCCGAACGCAAATTCGTTCTCACCCAGGCCAGTGGCCTTCGCCTCCGCATTCAGATCGCCGAGCGAGCGCGGAGCGTCCGGTCCGACCCCGGCGAGGACGACGGCTCCATGAAAAAGATCCGCGCCGTCGAAGGCACGGAGAAACGCCATGTACGCTTCGGGAATGTTGCGACCCAAGCTTCGTGCCGCGGTGGCCAGCGTCTCCGGGTCGGTCGCCGCGCCAACTCTGACCAGGCCGGCCGGCCAATTGCCAAGGGCGTGCCAGACCCCGGCGAACGGGTCCGGCGCGCCTCGGCGCTTATTTTTTGAGGCCACCGGGCACGGGCACCCCGCGCGCGGCCAGCGTGGCGGCAAGCCGCGACGTGGCCCCGCTTGCCTGGAACTTGCCGCCGTTCTCGGGTTTCCAGGTCACCAAAGGTTCTGCCCACAATCTGCCGTCGGGATCGAGCCGCGGCTCGCCGATTTCGATCAAGCGCAGATCGCCGCTCGGCACGATGGCGGCCAGGATCACGACGTCGAATGCGCTGGCGACGAGATCCTTCGTTTGCGGGTTGCTGCTTTGCGCGTTGCGCGCGAGCGCCTGCAGTCGCCCAAGAGCGTCGGTCGCGGATCGCCCGGCCAGCGAGGCCACGATGCCATCGGCACCCAGGGCGCAAGCATGCACGAGGTTGGAAGCGGCCTGCGCGGTGGCGATGTCCGCGATCAGGTAGTCGGGCTGCATGGCGGCTGCCGTGGTGATGAGATCAGCCGCGCTGTTGTCTTTGGGCGTCAGCGCAACCCATGCAGTGGAAATCGGCGGCGGTGCCACACTGTCACCCATTGACACCACCCGTGCCTCGGCGGGGAGGGTCTCCGCGAGGGAGGGCAAAAGCACCGCAAGCGCCCCCGCGTCGCCGGTGCACAGGATGTTGCGACGCAGGTTGATGCAAGACTCGATGATCTCGCGCATCTCCCTGGACGCAGATCCTGACGACACCAGTTCTGCCAGCGAACGCGGTGAGCTTGGCGCCCGGCGAAGCGTCGCGCACAGGGCGCTCGCGAGCGGCGGAAACATGGCGACGAGGCGCTCTCCACCGGGCAGGGTGACATGGATCTGCTGGGCGTCTCGGGCCGGAGTGGGCGCACCACGCGCGGCGAGGGCGCGCAACTCCGCGGTCAGCGCCGCGACTCCTTCGGGACCACTGCCAGGTTCACGCTTACCGTTGCGCTCGACCTGCAGGGTCTCTCCGGATAGGTACACCGCCGAGGTTCCCTCCGTCGCCAGCAACTGTTCGAGGCTAAGCCGGGTGCCATCTGCCACCGCAGGTGCCTGTGCCACCGAGCCTGGCCACTCGCGGCGCGACGTGGGGTGGTCGATCAGATCCTCGTCATCCTCCGAGGGCGAAATCCCGGCCTTGATGGGCGGGACGCTCAGCTTGGGCGGCATGGGCGCGGCGGGGACTTCTTCGTCCATGTCGAGATCCGCCAGCAGCGGAGGTTCCTCTGCATCGTCAAGCGAATCCTCAGCAACAGACAATACGGCGGTGTCACGCCGGGCTGGCGGTGGAGGCGGTGGCGCGACGCGCCCCGAGGCCGTGGGCCGCGCGCCGGGCAGCGCAGGTGGCAGTGCGGTCCCGGGTGAAGCTGGGCCGACTGCGATGGCGCGCCCGGCACCCGCGTTGCCGCGCGGGGGCGGAGGCGGAGGCGGAGGCGGAGGCGGCGCCTTGCGAGGCAACGCCGTGGACAGCGAGCCTGCCTCGGCGCTCGTGGCTGCGTTGCCAAACGCCTGACCGGCGTTTTCTACTCGAATGACAAAATCGCCGACGTAGATCTTGTCGGTCGCGGTCAGGAACATCGCCTCGGCGATCTTCTTGCCGTTGACGTACGTCCCGTTCGTGCTGCCCA
Organism: uncultured Myxococcales bacterium; assembly: GCA_964431675.1. Lineage (GTDB taxonomy): Bacteria > Myxococcota_A > Polyangia > Fen-1088 > Fen-1088 > CAYSKR01. The sequence continues at coordinate 5,434 of CAYSKR010000136.1, read as the reverse complement.
TGTCGGCGACCAGAAAGCGGCCGTCCTCAACCGCGATCCGGCAGTGCCGCTTTGAAACGTTGCCTTTTGCGAGGACGACGTCGTTGCCCGCGACCCGACCGATGGTTACCTCGTCCTTGTCGAAACCGAGTTGCTTCGGCTCGCCGCCTTTTTCAGTGAGGATGAGGTTGACCATGGGCGGGGACGCTATGCTGTTTGATTCCACCGGGTCAAGGGGCTTTCCGTTGGGATTTCGCATCGTTGGGCACGTTGGGCTCGGAGGGCACGGAGGGCAGCGATGCGGCGGCGGCGCGTTGGGCAGGTGGCGGCGCAATCCAGGCCAGGACTGACTCTCCGAAAACCGTGGCCCCGCCGACCAGCGCCAGTAGCACCATTGCAAAAGTCACCACGGCCCTCGATTTCTCGGGGTTGGGTCCAATGTTTGGGGTTTTTCGCATCGACGCTGGCGCGCACGAGTATACAATCGCACGCCATGAGAGCGCATGGCCAACGACCTATATTATTTGGACGATTTGCGCCGCTGGCGGCGGCGCTGATTTTCATCGCCGACCCTGGCCTTTGGGGAGGCGCAGCCATCGCCGCAGGGTCGTCCGACGGAAAAGCGAAGTACTACTTTAAAGTCATGGAAACCAGATCTGTCGCGGATACGCCCCGCGAGATTCGAGACGCCGCACGCGAGCTGCTGGAGAAAGAACTGGCCGGACGGCCCGAGTTCACGTCGGATCTGGGTGACGTCGTCGGCGTGGATCTAGCTTCGGCGCTCACGAAACATAAACTCGATGGGTTCAGTCTTTTCCTCAAGATCGAAGAACTGAAAACCGAACTGAAGGCCCCGCGGCCGGGGGGGCGCCTCAAGCAACTGGCGCTGAACGTGCGCGTGTCGGTCGTCGGAGTCACGCTTCCCGGCGAAAAGTTATCATTCACCGGGGAAGGCGAGGCCGGAACCGAGGCCGAAGTTGTCGAGCGCCGCATACCCGAGGAGAAACTTTCGCTGACCCGCGAGGTGATGACCCAGGCCATCAAGCAGGCTGTCGATCAGGCGGTGGGCAAACTGGGGGCACCCAAGTCCGTCCCCTTCAACGAGATCGGTCGCAAACGCAAGAAAAAGTAACCCAAGAAAAAGTAACAAGGAGCGACCTGCGCACCATTGCTCCAGGGCCTTTGACCTCCACGGACACGTGGGTTACTCTGGTGCGGCACTTGGGAGTTCGGACTAACTTGCGATGAGCCTGTCGAAACGCGTGCAGAAGCCCCGGTTGATCTGGGTGGTGCTCGTCGCAACGTTCCTGTTCGCCGGCCCGGCGGTCGCACAGGGACAGGTGTCCGAGTTCCGCAAGCAGCAGGTCAAGGAGTACTACCAGAAGGGCAGCCGACTTTACGAAGTTGGCAAGTACGCCGAGGCCATCCAGGAGTACCAGCAGGGATACCTCATCGGGGAAAACGCGGAGTTTCTGTTCAACATCGCGCAATGCCACCGGGCCATGAACAACCTCACCGAGGCGGTTCGTTCGTACAAAGTCTTCATCAAGAAGGCGCCGGACGTCGCAGCCAAGGCCCAGGCAGAAAAGCGCATCGTCGAGCTGGAGAAGCAGATCGAGGATCAGAAAAAGAGCGTGGCCGCGCCGCCATCGGCTCCGATTGTGCCACCGGCTCCACCGCCCGCACCGTCGGTTCCCGCACCGCCCGCGCCACCCGTGACGCCTGCGCCCTCTGCTGCCCCGCCCGCCGCCGCGCCACCGGCACCTGCTCCGCCCGCGCTCGTTGCGAGCCCGACAGGTGGCCCCGGCATGGACATGGGCATCTCCGCCGCACCGCAACCGGCCAAGTCGGAAGCGAAAGCGAGCAAGGCGTTGCCCGTGACGCTCGTGATCGTGGGCGGAGTTGCGCTGGGAACCTCGGCAATTCTGGGGTTGGCCGCAGCAAGCCAGGCCAAGCAACTCGAAGACGACGCGAAGTTCGGCAAGGCATTCGAGCCGACAATCGAGAAAAACGGGAAGTCGCTGAGTTCAGCGGCCGTGGTCACGGGCCTGGCCGGAGGAGCCATCGCGATCCTGGGGATTATCTTGCTGTCGTCCGGCGGGTCGAGATCGAGTGCAACCGCGACTGCGGGTGCCGGGCGACTCGCCATGTTTCCGCTGCTCGGCCCGGACGTTGCCGGGGCGGGTGCCAGGATGGAATTTTAGGATGCTTTTGTCGTCCCGGTCGCCCGGTCCAGTCCTTTCGGCGCTGCTGGTGGTTGGCGTGTGCTTTGCCGGGGCACTGGGATGCTACGCGCCCAAAATCGATAACGGAAAGCTCCAATGCAGCATCCCTGACCGCCTGTGCCCCGATGGGATGGAGTGCAGCGCGGTGGACCGGTTTTGTTACAAGAAGGGCGAGGTGCCAGTGGTCACCGTGCGACCGCTCGATAGTGGCGCGCCGGATGCGATTGCCATGTGCCAGACGATGACTCCGGCGGGAGGGAAGTGCGATCCGGTCTGCCAGGTGGGCTGCAATGCTGAGCAGAAATGCAACGTGACCGCCACGTCCACGGGTTGCACACCGGCACCAACGACAACGACGGCACTGGGCGTCAACGCAACATGCACTCCCGGTGGCGCCGATCAGTGCGCCCGCGGTTTGATTTGTCTTCGCGAGCCACGCCCGGTTTGTGGGGCGCACTGCTACAAATATTGCCGTTCGGACTCCGACTGCCAGCCTCCTGCGCTGGGCATGCCAAACTCGGGATCCCGATGCACGGGCCTGGTCGATCCCAGATCCACGCTTACCTCCACCAAGGTTTGCAGCCCGCCGCGGGACGACTGCGACCCGTCGTTTGGGCTGGGACAGTTAGCTCCGCGCTGCACGAGCCAGGGCGGCCCACGACCGTTCCCGACGTTCGGCTGTTACGTGCTGTCGACCGACTACCCCGACATTCCAGTCTGCGACTGTGCCGGATTCTTGACCGAGGAGGACACGACACCAACGCCAATGCGGCCAGATCCCCCCGGGTGCAGCGGCGACCGTACCTGTGTGCCGGGGTTCGATTGCGTACCAAATTCGGCAGGCCCGACGGCCAAGCCCGTTACTGTTTGCCGCCGCGTTTGCAAGCTAGCTGGGGGAGCGCCATGCCCCCCGGCTCAGACATGCACCAGTTTCATGTCAAACATGCGGCCCCCATCCCGCATTTACGGCTACTGCAAGTAGCTGCGCAGGACGCTGCGGCGATTCGCTTCGCCCTCGCGCTCGACCGTTCGTGAAGGGCCGCTACCCGCGCATGTAGATGATGGCGACGATGGCGGCGGCGTAGAGCATCAGGTTCGCCACGAACGGCTTGTCGCGCAGCATGGAATCGGTGGGGCTTTCGGCGTCGGTCGTCCGATGGGTGAGCCAGAGAAAGCGGAAGATGCCGAAGGCCGCGAATGGCAGCGTGGCCAGCAGAGATCTTGTGCCGAAGAACGCCTGCGCGTGTTCCGACACGGTGTAAGCGCCGTACGTGACGATGGTCAGGACCGCGGACACGCGCAACACCCAGCGCAGCACGGTGGGCTGGTAGGCCTCGAGAACGTCGCGCTGCAGGGCGCCGCGGTCGCCGGCCAGGCGCAACTCATGCGCCCGCTTGCCGAAGCCCAGGAACCCGGCCAACAGCAACGTGCATGCCAGCATCCAACCCGAAGCGGGCACCGGGACTGCGACCGCGCCGGCGTACACGCGCAGAAGAAAGCCGAGCGCGATGCACGCCACGTCCACGAAGGGCACGCGCTTGAGGCCGAAGGAATAGCCGAGGTTAAGGAGGAAATAGGCGCTCGCGACCGCAAAGAACTCGACGCCCAGCACGAGAAAGCCGAGCGCCAGCGCTGCACCAACCAGCCCGATGGATGCGGTTTGGGCGACCGGAACCAGCAATGACCGAGCCGCGACCGGTCGATGTTTCTTGAGCGGGTGGGCGCGATCCTTCTCGGCATCGGCGACGTCGTTCACCAGGTACACGGCGCTCGACAACAGGCAGAAGCAGGCGAGGGCGAGTCCCATCCGCCCGTCGGCACCGACGTCGGCGATTCGGCGCGCGAAGATCAGTGGCGCAGCCACAAAAAGGTTTTTGACCCACTGTTTGGGTCGACAAGCTTGGATAAGCGGCAGGACCACCGAGAGGGTCAGGAGTGTACCCCATTTCCGGTTTCCGTAGTGTTGTCGTGCAGCAGGCGATCCTTCACGAACAGATTGGACGCGATCAAGATCGCGTGGGGTCCGAGACCGCGCGATCGTCATCCGCAACCGGCTGGTAGCGCGGCACCGGTTGCGGGTATGCCTCGGCCGCCCGGCCCAGCGTGAAACCGCGCCAGGTGTCGACGCGGCGCTGGATCTCCGCGATCACGCGCGCCTGCCCGCGCAGGGCCGTCAGCTTGATCTGGCCCCATCGCGCCTGCTTTCCGAGGCCCAGCGCCTCCCCCACGGTCACGACAGAAATAAGAGGCCGCTCCGCTCGATCGCGAAGGCCGTAGGCTTTGTCGATGCGTTGTCCGACTTCTTTGCCTCGGCACACCTGGACCACCACACTGGTGTCCAGGAGCAGCAGCTCCCGTCCCGTCATGACATCTCGGCGAGCAGTGTCTCGATTTCTTCGTCGGATTCGTCACCAGGCCAGCGTCCGAAGACGGCGACTACGCCCGACTTGGCCCCTTGCGACCGGTGGAGGCCCCGCACGTCGAGAGCCGGGAGCAGGGGTTTTGGGGACGTCGACAACACGGCGAGGCCATCGGCTGCGGCCGTTATGGTTTCCGCCTCGATCAGCAACACATCTCCGGACGGGCGGAACTTCGCCACCCCGGAAACGCAAGCCCGTTGACCGAAGAGCTGCCCCAGAGATTCCAACGAGACGTCGTCGTTCACGAAAGCTCCTCGGAGATCCTTGCCGTCGTCGGTCCTGACGGTGAACATGCGCTTCGAGTGGTGCAGCAAGTCCAGCTTTCCCACAATCATTGCGCGCTGATCGGCAGGAATCTGGCGCTGCAAGGACTCAAGACGATCCGTACCCGCTGCATCCAGTCGAACGTTTCGACTGCCACCGAACTCGACGCCATGCGCAGACGTACCGCGTGCCGGGCGCTCGCAATCAGAGCGTCCAGCAGATCCCTCATTGCGGCGGCCGACAGCCGCGCGCCGTTGGCACGACTGCCTGTAAGCCGGATAGCGTGCCGTTTCATGGTCGTCGCGCCTCGTAGGGTACCATGCTGGTTCTACTCGCCCCCAGCGCCCGCCGTTTGAAAGTCATCGCGACGCGAGATGATACACGCCCGACTGACACGAACGAAGGCGCTGTTCCGGCATCGCCACCCGTTCACATGCCGTCCGCGCCGGTTTCCGTTAGGGTGACGGGCGGAATGTTGGTTTCTGGTCGGCTCCGGGCACTTGACGCGATGTCTGTCGCGATCTGGATCGTGGCGTTCGCGGTGCC
>CAYSKR010000135.1:0-14455 GCA_964431675.1 uncultured Myxococcales bacterium | reverse complement strand
TCGTTCGTGGGCGTGAGTGGCGTGGGATTCTCCACGGTGGGCTCGGTCACGTACTGCGGCAAATTTGGCCTCGGATCGCGCAATGGATCAACGATGCCCAGGCTCGACGTCGTGGTCCCGACCGCCTCGCCTGGCAGTGCTCCCTGTCCCACCTCAGGCATGCCGCCTCTCGCACGCGAGGATTTTGATCCACCCGCCCGGGTTCCCGGGATCACCGCCGCCGAGAAGGGCGACGTCTTCTGCCATTGCAGCGAGACCATGCGGACGAACGTCCCACTCATGCGAAAGCCGTAGGTTCCATCTGCGCGCTTCCCCATCGGCTCGGCCATCGACAAGAGCACTCCAAACTTCTCCGTGGTCTTCAGCAACGCATCCGATAGACGGAACCGGACATAGAGGTCGACCGAGGAGAACGGGAGAGGGTCGGCCAAACGAATCTCGCCCTCGATGTACAGTTCCCCATCCGGCGACTTCGCCTGGACCACCTGCAATTTGCCGATTCCTTTGTCGAACACCACCATGCCGACAAAATCGCCAAATCGCATTTTGGGGAAGGTCAGGCCCTCGGCGAGCAACGGGTTATCGGCTACCTTGAGCTTCTCCTTGCCGTCGCCGATCGAGCATCCGGAGCACTTCCAGCCCACTTTTCCCACGCCATCGGTGCGGCGGTTTCCAGGAAAAGCCAGATCCAGGTCCAGCGCGAGGATGCCGCTCAGCGGGAGGTTGATGGCATCCTTGACGCCCGGAATCTCAGCCATCGACAACCCCTGCGCAGCCACTTTCATCCGGCTGCGCGCCTTGCTGGTCTGCGACATCAACTCCGCGCGGCCGCCCAGGACATCCGCCGAGATGTTCACCTCCTTGATTCCCCTCAGGGCAGCCAGGATGGACAAGGTGATGCGCGCTTCCGCGATCGAGATGCGGATCGGCTTCGTGCCGTCTTGCGGCCGGGTGAGCGCACGTACATCTCCGAGCGCAAGGCCGACGCCAAGGACCGGACCGGCGGACGCAATCTCAACGTCAAGCCCCTGGTCAGCCGCCCGCGCGATGATGAGATCCTTGATCCGGTCGAAAGGGAACGCGAACACGAAGGCGATCGAAAACACCAACAGTCCGACGCCGACAAACGCGGCCACGTTGCGCAACGTCCGACGACGTTCCGTGCTGGTCATGATTTCTTGTCCCGCAGGCCGGCAGGGACCGGACGCTTGCGCGCGTGATCGTCTTTCGTTCGTTCGAACGCAGTCGCAGTCAATTCGACGTCCAGTTTCTCGCCCTCTGCGAACCGGCGGCGCACGTCCAGCCTGGTCACCACGATGAGGCGTCTGCCGTTCTCCAGCTTGGCAAGAAAGTTCGACAGCGCCAGGAGGTCAACGCCGCGGAGCTTCACGTCGACGCTGCGCTCGACGTAGCGCTGGCCGGCCGGTTTTTCCGGCTGCTCGCTGGTCTCGGGAATACCAATACCGACCGCCTTGGCGGCCGCTTCGAGATCAGCGGCCAGAGCGGCGGGCTCGCTGCCGATGCGCACCTCCTGGGCGACCATCTTGGCCTTGGCCTCTAGGTACTCGTCGCGATGCTTGCTCATCGCCGCCAGCGCCTCGCGTGCGTCGTCGTTTTCTTCGGCGATGGTGGCGAGCGTGTCGAGCATCAAAAACCCGAGCAACCCGGCGGCGACGCCCAGCACACCCGCCACGCCACCGATGACCAGTCGCCGCTCCCGGGGCGCCAGCCGACGCCACTCGGCGCCCACGTAGGCACCGGGACGGCGAACCCAGTTCTTGATGGTCGAGCTCAGAGACATGGCGAGGTCCTCACGGGCATTTCGACCCGATGGTCAGGCTGAATTGTTTCCCGGCACCAGCAACCTCCACGATGCTGCCCTTGGTGATGTCCGAAAAACAGTCGATCTCCTTGAGCTTGGCGACGATTTCATCAACCGCCGCGACCGAATCCACGGTGCCCTTGATGAAGGTTTTCTTCGGCTTGATCTCGAGCTGCTGGATGTCGAGTTTGATCTTTTCCGCGGACGGCATCTTGCGTGAGATCTGGCCCAGCAAGTCGAAAGCCGTGGCGCGTGGAATCGGTGCCATCTCGTCGCGAAAACTTTTTTTCAACTCGGTCGCCACCTGCTTGGTGTCCCGGCGAGCTGCACCGAACAATTCCTGCGTGGCACTCTTGAGCTCCGCGGTCAGGGCCTCTTTCTGGCGCGTCAAGCGCATCAGCGCCATGGCGCCGTCGATGGACAGGGCGATCACCAGCGCCGCCGCGAGCGCGCCGATGTGCATCGCCTTCTGCCTCACGACCGACAAGTTGGCCCGATAAACAAACGGCCCGCGGCGCAGGTCGATTTCCTTGCCGCCCCGCGCACCCGCCCATGCCACCCCCGCCGCCAGCGCGAACGGAGCCGACCAGTTGGGCAGAGCCTGCTGCCCGGTGACCTCGCCTGCGGCCGCGTGGTCGGGTTGTTCGCCGCCCGCACCAAGGTCGGGCCCCCACCCGGCCGTCGGCAGTTCCAGTGCCTCCGTCAGGTATTCGGGCAGGCCACGCACCCTGGCACCGCCGCCCGTGAGCACGATCGATTCTATCGGTGTCTTCGAGCGCGCGCGATGGCTCGCCAGGGTCTGGCGAAGCTCGCGCAGCATGGGTTCGAGAGCCGCCCGCAGGACCGCATCCATCTGCTGCTCAGTCGCCGTCGTGGCCGGCAGTTGTGCGCTGGCGACGAAGCCGTGCGCGTGTTTGAGCGCCGCTGCCTGCTGCGTCTCGACGCCCGCCGCACGCCCCACCGCAGCGGTGAGCGCCCCCCCACCCCTTAGCATGGTGCGCGCGAAAACCGTCGCACCGTTGGCCAGCACGCAAATGTTCGTTGTCCTGTCACCAACGTCCAGAAGCAGGCAACAGGATGGCAGCGTGCCCTCCTCGCCCGGACGCTGCACCGCAAGCGTGTGATAGGCGACAGGTGCCGCAAACAACCCGCGCGCGTCGGCACCACCTGATCGCGCCACTGCCAGGAACGCGGCCACGTCGTCGGTTCGAGCGGCGGCGGCCAAGACGAGCGATCCCGGCCCTGGTCCCGCCAGCGTGACGTGGTCGTAAACCACGTCCTGCAGAGCGTGAATAACCTGTCCTTCAAGCTCATAGCCTATGACTTGTTCAATCTTGCGCGCCTCCGAGAACGGCAGTTCGAGCAGGCGAATCGCCACCTTGTCGCCCGGCAACGCCAGGTAAGTCGTGGGTTCTCCGCCAATCAGCGTGAGCCCGGCCCGCAGGGCCTTGGCTTGCCGCTCCGGCAACGCCTCGACTCCGTCCGGCACGCGCTCTTCGTGTGTCGCGACGATGCGCGTGCGGCGAAACCCCGACTCGATGACGACGAACTTCACCGACCACGCGCCGAGATCTACTCCTGCTACCTGATGCGCCACGGCTATTCCTCTCTCCAGTATTGCAAGACGCCCGCCGCACGTTCGGCCTGCGGGTTGCGCGTCAGTGGATTGTCGAGCGTTCGCGCCGTGTCCACGATCGCGGTGATCTTCTTTTTGACCTTGCCCGCTTCACCCGTGGCAACGATCCGGTACACGCGGGGCGGACCGATGTAGGCCACCTGCCCGAGCTCGGCCTCGGTGATGTTCACGCCCCGCATCGACTGCATGAGCTGGTAGCGGGGATCTTCACGCGAAATCGACGCGGATGGATTCGACAGCACCGCGGTGATCGTCTTGAGGCTATCAAAGCCAACCGCAGTTCCGCGCTCGCACAGGATGCCGCACAGCGGGTAGAGGCGATTGTCGTCCAGGATCGTCGGATCGACGGGCGGCTTCGTGGGATCTGCCATCGCGGCCGCTCGCACCAGGCCGACCAGCAGCGGCGTGCAATCGCCCTTGACCGTCGCCAGGTTGACCCTGCAATCCATCCTCGGATCGCTTGCGTAGACCGTCAGGTGCGACGCGAACGCCTCCATGAAGTTGGCGTCCATCCCGCGAACGAGTCCCACCTCTTCAATGGTGTCGTAGCTGTTGTTGTGGGCCCGATAAGGATCGCGGCGCGCATCGTACTTGTAGTCCTCGCCGCCGCCTGCGTTCGCGTCCAAACTGAACATCAGTTCGTCGCCGTCCGCCCAGTCGATGAGGCCGCGCGCCAGATCCGCGCGCTCGATGAACTGCCCTTCGGAGTTGGCCTCGGAGAACAGGCGGCTGTAGCGCGGCGAGTAGACCAGCGCGCTGAGCATGCGAAACACCTTCAACTGCCGCTGCCGGTTCGGCGCGCTCCCACTGCCGCAGTTGATATCGATCTTGCCATCCTCGGCGATGATCGATGCATCCATCTTTCCGGACTCAAGGCCCAGGCCCTTGACCCCCTCGGTGTCGATGCCGACCAGACCGCCGAGCAGCTTCACCTCGTCCTTCGACCCGCCGAAGAAACCCATCAACGGTGCCGCGTAGTCGGTGACCCGCAGGGACAGCGCCATCCCGGCTCCTCCGGGCAATGCCTGAGCCAGAAATTGTTGCGCCTGAGCCATGATCGGCTCGACAAACTTGACCTGGATCTTGATCACCATGCGCGACAGCGACACCGAGGCACGCGCCAGGTAGTGCGCCCGCAATTCATCGCGCGCCCCCGTCGCCTGCGCCAGATCGACGCTGGTGTCGTAGCTGAACTCGGCCACCAGCGCGATCAGCATCGACAGCGCGGCAATGGTCACCAGGAGCGCCACGCCTGACTCGCGATCTCGTTGCCGTCGATCACGAACGCGCTGCCCGAGAGAACGAAAAAAATCCATCATGCCCGTCCTGGCCTGTAGCCCACCCGTTCGTTCATCTGGATCCGCGCGGCGCTGGTGTACGTCACGGGCCGCCCCCGCTCGTCGATGATGGTGAGAGAAATCCGGACGTGCGCGGGCAAGTACTGCACGCCGCTGACACCCAGCGTATTCCACTCCTCGCGCCATTCCTTCTTCTTGACGTCGTAGTAGCTAAACTTCACCCGGCTGATCCCGGCGCACAAGATGAACGCCTCGCCCGGCATGGTCGCGGTGTCCCTGGCTTCGAGGCGCCGGGTCTCGCGGCGCATCAGGTTCAGGATCGACCGATCGGATGGGTCAGGCTCAACGTAGTAGTGCAGGATAGACGTGTCGGCCTCACCCGGATCGAAGCGCAGGCGCTGGCGTCCGAACCACGAAAATTTCAACTCGTCCGTGTCGGTGTGCGATCCGCCAATGAACATGGTGCGTTTGTCGGGCAATCCCGGGTTTTCCGAGTCGGACAGGAACGCCATCTCGATCTCGCGGGTCAACCGCATGAGGGCGACCCGCGCGGCGTGAGTGCGATCCTGGCTGGCCTCGGTGAGGCGCTTGATCTTCGCCGTATTGTTCACGACACCCAGCAGCGTGGCCGTGATGAACGCCATGATGCCGAGTGCCAGCAGCACCTCGATGAGCGTGAAGCCCGGCTCCGGACTTTGCGCCTCGCCTCGCCCGGCCCGGATCACCGCAGCCCTCCCAATCCGCGCATGGGCGGGAACGGATTGCCGATTGACGCGGCCGCGCCCGAAGGTCCCCCGCCCGGCGCTCCACCTGGGGTGCCAGGAGCCCCGGCGTTCACTCCACCCGCAGTTCCCGCACCGACGCCTGCAACCCCCGGCATGGCCAGGTCCAGCTTGGCCGGATCCGTCAGGTACGTGACCACGGGCAACGATTGCTCGGCCTTACCTGGTTCGTTCCAAAAAACCGTGACGCTGACCCGTCGCACCGCGTTCTCAAGACCGAGGCGAATTGGATCAATCAACGTCGCCATGAAGCCGCCCATGAATCCCGCCATCGCCTGCAGCGGGTTCTGCGAACCAATCTGCTGCGAGTCCGTCACTTGCTTGGTCGACGCTTCCTGGGTCTTTTGCGCCATGTCGGCCGGCAGCTCGACTTTCTCGATCTTCGACGTCCAGCGCATGCCCGACTGGCCTTGGTCCGAAAAATCGCCCGCATCCTCCTGATCGTTGTCGACGAATCCTTCTTCGAGAATCTGGTCTTCGATGTCGGCCATGCGCGTTCGGGCCAGGAAAGTCGCGGACGTCAACATTCGGGCGTGCAGGGTCGCGCGCACGTTGTTGGTCGTGATGCGAATCAGGGTCACCAGCGACAGGGCCAGGATGCCGATCGCGACCATCACCTCGAGCAGGGTGAAACCCGCCGCGTTCCGTGATCGCGCGCACCTTGCTCTGCGGGTCACAGCTTGCCCCCCCCGATTTCAATCCGGTTGCCCTCGTCGTCGAACTGTTCTCGCACGGGCGGCTCGACGTAGCTGTTGTGAATCTGAACCTTGCCGGTCAGGGGGTGCAGGATCAACGTGTAGAAGGCGTCGCTGTGCTTCTCCCTCAGGTGAACGTAGGCCGCTTCGGTCTGCCCAAGTGGGAAAAAGTAGACGTAGCCCTTGCCCGACGAAAGCGGATCGGCCAGCCGCGGTGTGAACACGCTCGTCACCTGCACCTTGGTCGATAGCGTGACGGGCCTGACCGCCGTCTCCTTGAACGCATCGAACTTTGCCCGCTTGGGCTTGAACTCCTCCGGCTGGTACGCCGCCAGGCTCACCGAGGAGGCCCGGCTCTCGCTGGCGGCCGATTCCTCTTTGGCCTTTGCCGCCGTGATTTCCTCGGCGAGCTTTTCCAGCTCCTTTTTGCGCGCGTCGTCGTCCTCGCGCTCGTGCGCCTGCAAGACCCTCCCGTCCGAAACCTCAGCCCAGAATCTCCCGGCATCGAGGTCAATAACGAGGCGATGAACCCGCCCGGTCGTCGAGGCCCGATCGAACAGGTAGCGCATGGCACCGGACAACTTGGTCGCCGACGTGCGCAGATCCGTCCGGGCCAGCGAACGCATGCCTCGTGCCACGCCCGCGACGACCATCGCCACGAGCGCAAGAACGACCATCAGTTCGATCAGCGTCATGCCGCTCGGCGAGCCCGCATTGCCACGCAAACTATGTGGATCGTGCTTGGTCACTATTCCCAGGACTTGATGTCGTCTGCGTCGCCTTCGGTCTTGTTGGGGCCACCCGAGCTGATGTCGACGCCGTCGGGATCACCCACCCCAGGGCACTTGAAGAGGAACTCCTTGTTCCAGGGATCCTTGTAGGCCTTCTTCTTGAGGAAACCCTTGGCGACGATGTCGTCGATGCTGCCTGGGCAATTGTTGCTGTTGTCCATCATGTACTGCTGGGCCGCACTCGCGATCTCGGTCACGGCGATCTTCGCCGTCTTGACCTGCCCCCGCTTCCACGCACCGAACACGCTGGCGCCGATCGTGCCCATGATGAGCGCGATGATCGCCAGCACGATCATGATCTCAATGAGCGTCATGCCGCGCTCCGCCCGCTGCCTAGTCCTTGCGTGCCGCCTGTCCCCGGCCAGCCTCATGATTCTTTTCCAGATCCGCATCGTTTCCTCCTTGCCTCGATTGTCCTTAATCGCCACCGATCGACTGCATGTCCAAAATGGGGGTGATGATCGAAAACACGATGAATCCCACGCCGATGGCCATGCCGACGATCATCAGAGGGGACAGCATGGTCGTCAGCCGCGCGACCTTGGCGTCCACGTCGCGCTCGTAGGCCGACGCCACATTCTCCAGCATGGCTTCAAGTTCGCCGGAGCGCTCTCCCACGGCAACCATGTGACACATCATGGACGGGAACTGCCCCGACCGCTTCAGCGTCGTCGCGATGGATTCGCCTTCGCGGATGGCCACGCGAGCTTCTTCGACGACTTTCTCGAGCACCGTGTTGTTGAGCACGCGCTTGACGATTTCAAGCGCGGTGAGCAGCGGCACGCCCGAGGCCAGCATCGTCGCCAGCGTGCGCGCAAACCGCGCCACCGCGACGTACCGCACGAGCGGGCCAATGAGCCACATCCGCAGCGCCAGCCGATCGATCCGCGCCCGACCTTTCTTTGATCGCGACCAGCGGCGAACCGCAAGGCCGCCGCCGACCAGGATCGGGACCACCACCCACCAGTACTTGCCCGTGATGCTCGACACCGCGATCAGCAGCTGCGTGTTCCACGGCAGTGCCTTGCCCGCATCCTCGAAGATGGCCGCGATGGGCGGCACCGCCGCGGTCATCAGAACCCCCATGACCAACGTCCCCACCACCATCATGATGATGGGGTAGGTCATCGCGCCCATGATCTTGGATCGCAGGGCGTGCTGCGCATCGAGAAAATCCGACAGGCGCGCGAGGACGGCGTCCAGGTTGCCCGCCGCCTCGCCGGAACGGACCATGTTGGTGTACAGGTCCGGAAAGATCTTGGGGTGAACGACGAGCGCTTCCGCGAGCGCCCCGCCCTCGTTCACCTTTTGCCGCACCCCCGCCAGGATCAGCTGGAAGCGCTTGTTGTCGACTTGCTCGGACAGCGCGGCCAGCGCCTCGGCCAGGGGAATGCCCGCCTTCAACAGCACGGCGAGCTGGCGGGTAAAGCCCGACACCTCCTGGGGGCTGACGCGCTCGAAGAAGCGGCCAAACTCGATCTCCTGCTTCATCCCCTTGCCGGAAGCGGCGCTTCCCGCCATCACCTTGCCCGCCCGATCTCCACCTTGCACCTCGCGCAGCTCGGTCAGAAAAACAGCGTCCTTGCGCAGGATCCCGCGCAGCGCCTTCGGCCCATCCGCCTCGCGCGTGCCGGTCACCGCCTTGCCAGCGCCGTCGAGCCCCTTCCATGCGTAAAGTGGCATGAGCTGTTCCGCCTAGTCCGAGTCCTCGGAGGTCAACATCATGACTTCGGCGGCCGTCGTCATCCCCGCCAGTGCCTTTTGCGCTCCGTCCTCGCGCAGGGTCCGCATACCCGCCGCAGTCGCCGCCTTCTTGATGGTCGGACCGTCGGTGTTCTTGTTCGCCAGCGTCCGGATCGCTTCGGTCATGAGCAACAGCTCGTAGATCGCCGTCCGGCCCTTGTAGCCCGCTGCACCACAGACGGTGCAGCCGCCCTCGCACGCCCGGTAGAGCATCCCTGGCGGGGGCGGCGTGCCCTCGGCCTTGAAATGAACCCGGCGCGCCTTGCCGGCAAAGAACGCCGCCGGATCGAGGCCCATCGCCGCCACATCTTCGGACGTGGGCCGGTACGCCTCGCGGCATTCCGGACACACCCGGCGCACCAGGCGCTGGGCCAGCAACCCGACAACCGAGGTGGACACCAAAAACGGCTGCACGCCGAGTTCGACCAGACGGGTGATAGCACCCGCCGCGTCGTTGGTGTGGATGGTCGACAGCACCAGATGGCCGGTCAGCGACGCCTGGATGGCGATCTCTGCCGTGGGCAAGTCACGAATCACGCCCACCATGATGACGTCGGGATCGTGGCGCAAAAACGAACGCAACCCGGCGGAAAACGTCAACTCGATCTTGTCGTTTACCGCAACCTGCGAAATCCCGTCGAGCTGGTACTCGACCGGATCCTCGATGGTCAGGATGTTCAGGTCGGGAGAATTGATGCGCGACAAGCACGCGTACAGCGTCGTCGTCTTGCCCGAGCCCGTCGGCCCGGTCACCAGCAAGATCCCGTGCGGGCGATGAATGATCTCGTCCATCACCCGCAGGTGATCATCGCCGAATCCGATGTCGGCCAGATCGTGCATGACGTTGTCGCGATCCAGCAGACGGATGGTCACGCGCTCGCCGCCCTTGACCGTCGGCGCGGTGGCGACGCGCATGTCGATGTCCTTGCCGGCGATCTTGCGCCGGATGCGTCCGTCCTGCGGCAGGCGCTTCTCCGCGATGTTCAGGCCCGCCATGATCTTCACGCGCGAGATGATCGACGGGACGAATTGCCGGGCGGCGTGGCGCTTCTCGTACAGCACGCCGTCGACGCGGTAGCGCACGACCACGTCCTTCTCGCCGGGCTCGATGTGAATATCGCTGGCGCGTTCCTTGACCGCGTTGAACAGCAGCGAGTTGACCCAGCGGATGATGGGAGCCTCGTCGTTGACATCGAGGATGTCGACCAGTTCCTCCGCCGCGCCGCCCATCTCATCGTCTTCGTCCTTCTTGAGGTCGTGCCCCGCGTCCTGCCGCTGTCCATGAATATGGTTGATGGCATCCAGTATTTTTTGGCTCGGCACCAGCACGGGAAACGGTTCGAGGCCCAGGAGCGAGCGCAGATCGTCGAGGCCACCGAGATCCAGCGGATCCGCCGTGGCGACCAGGACGCCGCTGTCGCCGTCGAGTTTGAGCGGCAACAGGTGATGCTGCTTGGCAAAACCGATCGGCACGCGGCTGGCAAGATCGCCGTCGATGTCGGCCAGTTTCAGATCAGGCGCAAACGCGATGCCCAGTTGCATGCCGAGCGCCTTGAGCACGTCGTCCTCGGTGACCACGCGCGCGCGCACCAGGAACTCACCGATGCGCCCACCTTCCTCCGCCTGCTCGGCAAGCCCCTTCTCCAGCGCCTCGGGCGACAGCCCGGCGCTGCGCAGGAGGATTTGACCGATGAGTTGGGCGGGCACGGTTGCAACCTCGTCAAGGAGTCAGTGGGCGCGCCTGGTTCTCCGACGGCGGTGGTGTCGGCGGCTCGGCGCCTGGTCCCGGCGGTCCCTTGCCCTTCTTGCTGGGCCTTTCGATCGGCGTGGACTCGTCCTGCAAGTCGCGCTCGCGAATTTTTATCAATTCGTTTTCCTCCTCCTCATTCTCCTTGGCGAAACGGTTGATCTCTTCCAGCATGCCGCGCTTGCGCCGGTAATCGACGCTGGCCTCGATGGTCGCGTTATCCTCAAGGCTGGAGAAGCGCTCCAGAAATTCACGTCGCTCGCGCATCTTTTTCTCCGCCACGCGGCGCAGATCCGACATGTCGCTGATCACGTACGGCGTCAGCGCGATGATGATGTTCGATTTCTTGATCGTCTTCTGCGTGTTGCGAAAAAAGAAACCAATGATCGGAATGTCACCGAGGATGGGCACCTTGCTCGTCACCTCGGACGCCTGATCTTTCATCAGGCCACCGATGACCACGGTCTGTTGGTCCTTGCAGATAATCTGAGTCTTGGCCGTGCGCTTGGACGTCGCCGGACCGAGGCCGTTGAAGTTTGGCGACGACACATCTTCAATCGTCTGGTCGACGTCGAGACGGATCATGTTGTGCTCATTGACGCTGGGGATAAGTTTCATCGTCAGCGCAACGTTCTGGCGCTGCACCGACGTGCCGAAGCCCAGTCCACCCGCAGCGCCGCCCGCAAGGCCACCCAACCCGCCGAGGCCGCCGCCCAGAAAGCTGCCCGGAAACGGCAGCGTTTCGCCGACCGAAATCTCGCCCTCCTGGTTGTTGGTGATCAACAGATGCGGATTCGACAGGACGTTGACGTCGTTGTTCTCCTGCAAGAAGTACAGGAAGGCACCAAAAGACGGGATTTCCTGCGAGACTCCGAATATGCGCGTCTGCGTCGCGTTGATGGCCGGACCAAAGAGCGCACCGGCAAGGCCCGCCAGCGCCGGATCCGCCAACAACGCGGCCGGCCTCAGCGTCTTCCCGGAGTTGAAACCACCGATGAGAAGGCTGTCTTTCCCCCCGGCCGAGACCGGAAGGCCAGCGTGGTAGCCAGTCCCCATCTTGCGCGACTTGTCGAGCAAAACTTCAAGGATCAGTGCCTCGACGTAGACCTGCTTGCGCGGCGAATCGAGCCGTTCGATGACCTTGCGCAGCGACTGAAAGTCCTTCAGCGAGGACACCGCGATGAGCGCATTGGTCGGCCCGTCGTAGGTGACGCGAACCTCGCCCTCGAACAGCGGGATCTGTTGCTGCTGGCCCGCCTGGTTGGGCGACGCTATGGGAACTGGAGCCGGCGCTGCCCCGGCCCGCGAACGACGGGCCGATGCGCTGCCGCCCGCGACCTGCACGCCCGCCACGGCCGACAACGTCTGCGCCAGCTCGTCGCAGTTCGCGTGCTCGCAGTAGTAGACGTGTACCCGCGCATCGCCGCCGCCATCGACGGGAGTGTCGAGCTTGCGGACCATCGTCAGCAGCCACTCGTACGCGGTCTCGTTCGCAACCACTATCAAATGGTTCGATCGCTCGTCCGGAATGAGCTTGTGGATGGTCATTTGCGAATCGAGATCCTTGCCCACCGGCTTGTTGCCACCCGGTTTGACGGCCAACGGCGGCGCGGCAACCGACGCGACGGGAGCGCCGTTCGCGCCGCGTCGGCCTCCGGTGCCCACCTGCTCGATGCGAAAGATCTCGGACAGACGCGCCGCCATGTCGGTGGGCGACGTGTTCTTCACCCGCAGCATCCAGATCTTTTCCAGACCGGCGGGTGGCGTGTCGAGTTCCTTGATCACTTCCATCAACCGGTCGATCATCACCGCCTGATCGGTGACGATGATCGCGTTCTGGTAGGTGACGATGTCGCCAGCGTCGCCCTTGATCCGGTTCAGAACGTTGGCCACGAAGTCGGTCGGATCCAGATGCTCAAGCCGGATCATCCGCGTGATGTAGCTCTTGTCCGACGGCGCATGTTCGCCCGGTTTGTAGAAACGCAGGTTGGTGTACCGCGCCGCCGTGGTCGCCACGATGCGCAGAAACTTGCCCACCGGCTCGACCGTAAGTTGGCTCGACTCGAGCGCGGCCAGGAACAGCGCATAGGCCTCCTCGGGCGTTATGAGTTGCGGCGCAATGATGGTCACCTTCTTGCCGGCGAGGCCCAGGTTGCCGCCCATCAGGAACTGCGTGCAGGTGATGCTGGAGATCCAGCCGATGAGATCGAGGATCTCGGTGTCCGGCTTGAGGTTCAACTTCACCACGCGCTTGCCGCGGGGCATCTTCATGCACGAGTTGAACAGCTTTTCGCCGGGCAAATCGACGACCGCGGGGTTCTTGGTGTCGGCTGCCGAATCGGTAGTCCCGGTGGTCACCGCGACTGGCGCAGGCGTCAGCACGCTTCCGCTCACCGCCTCGGGTGCCCTGCGAAACGAGGGCCTGCCAGGCGCAAACGGCCCGGACTTGCTGTCGAAGGCCGCAGTCTTCGCGACCGAGACTGCCGACTTCGCGCCGGGCGGCACGGCGACGGTCGACTTGGCAACGACCGCAGCGGACTTGGCGGTCGCCGCGATCGGCTTGCCGACCGGCACCACCGCAGGCTTGGCAGACGGTGCCGGCCTGGCCGCCGCCCCCCCTTTCGCCGTTCCCGGCCTCTTACCTGCAGGGGCAAGCGGCTGTGCGACCGCGACCGGCCCCAGGGCGAGCATCACGGTGAGGTACGCCAGCCACAGCGCAGAAAACGTGGTTTTCATCGGATGTTGTAGTCCTTCGTTACGCGTTGACCGTTCCGCTCCAGCCCCAAAGACAGGTGACTTGCAGACTTGAGCTTGGCGTAGACCTCGAGCGCCTTTTCCGGGCTCGTGATCTCAAGCCCGTTGATCGCGGCGATCACGTCCCCGTTCTGCATGCCGATCTTCGCGAACGGCCCGTCGGGCCGCACGCTGTAAAGCCGGAAGCCCGCCGCCTTGCCGTCCCGGATCTCGGGCACGATGCGCGCCGAACGCGACAGCAAGCTCATGTTGCCCAGCACCGACTCCAGCGTCTGGCGCTGAATTTCGTACTGATTGTCGCTGATTTTCTTGATGCCGCGATCCATCTCGGCGGCCAGCGGATCGCTTGCAGCCGCGGCGACAACTGGCGTGGCGGGCGCGCCGGGGGCCGCAGGTGCCTCGAACAGATCGAGAAACTCGGTCTTGCCGTGGCTGTCGAGGTAAATGCGCGTCTCGCCGATCTCGGTGATGATCGCGTCGCGAACCTTGAACCCCGTCGCATACGATCCGAGGCCCTTGTTTTCCGTGTCGCGAATCACCGCCACCGACCAGTGGTAGCCATGCGGCGGCGGGGCGTACATGATCGCCATCAGCGCGATCGGCAGCATCGTCTTGGCGGGAGGCTCGTTGCCGGTGGGCGCGGCGTCGGGCTCAAGACCGCTCCTGCGAATCGGCGGGCAGGTCGAGCAGAACACGTTGCGGTCGAGAATCTCGTCGACCTCCTTGGTGAAACCCGGCGTGATACTGCCCGCCGCCCGGCCGACCCCGGCGCGGACCGCGACGCGAGGCACGGCCAGTGGCAGGTTCACCTCGACCGCGCTGGCGGCCGCCTGTGCCAGAAAAATCGCGCACATCGCGACCACGAGGCCGTCGACGATCCACAAGTAGCGGCGAAGGAGTGATTCCACGACTTACCCGCTTGCATTAGCAACACCGGGGCCAAGGGGCTTTGTAAAAGTTACTAATAACTTCAAGCACTTACGGGCGGACCGCAGATCGTTGGCTTGCCAATTTGGCACGACCCGAGGGCAGCTCTTGCCGCGCCTTCAAGCTGGGTCTGGCACGGGGGCCAAGGGCTCGTCCCCGCGCTCGTCGGTTCGATCCTCTTCCAGCCGGCGGTAGATGGTCCTGGTTGCGATGCCAAGCAACTGAGCGCACAGCCGTTTGTCGCCGCCCACGTGGGCCAG
>CAYSKR010000134.1:0-30949 GCA_964431675.1 uncultured Myxococcales bacterium | reverse complement strand
GGTCGTTGCCGTGGTTGCAGATGAGCACTGCGTACATGTGGTGGCGGCAGACACCGTGCCCGTCACCTTGGCACCGTCGATGCTCGTGACCTTGACGTTAGTGACGGCACCATCCGCCAGCGAAGCGGTGCTTACGCAGAGTGTGCATGGCACGCCGGAAGAACCCGTAGCTCCTGTCTGTCCGGTGACTCCTGTGTCACCTTTGAGGCCCTGCGGCCCCACTCCTCCGATAGCACCAGTGTCACCTTTCGGGCCAGAAGGGCCCTGAGTTCCCATCATCCCCATGGGACCCATCTGCCCGATAGGGCCCATCATCCCCATAAGACCTGTCAGTCCCGTGGCTCCTGTCTGCCCCATCAGACCGGTTGAATCTCCAACCCACTTCCCGCTGGAATTTATTACCTCTTTGCCGTTCATCACGACAGAAGAAGGATGGATCGTGCCTTTGACGTCCATGCACATGAGGGCATATGGCACAGAGGCCACCTCTTCTCTCGGGCTCATTTCATCATCAGCATTGACTGTTAATCCTATGTGCCGGACGGAGCCATCCCACAGCGTCTCTGGAAACGGCACCTTGGAACCCAACTGTACTGAGAAATAGCCCTTGTCAAGTATTACCGAGAACGTCTCGCTCCACAGCGCAGATCCGCCATTGGCCTGGGAGTAGACTGCAAACCTGAGGGTCGCCGTTCCCTCGATAGGTTTGTTGTCAGTGCCAAAGAGTCGCCCCTGTTCAGTGAACCGCGCGGGCACCTGTGCATTAGCAAATCCACCGAGAGAGCCAGCGAAGACAAGTGAGCCAATCACCACGACGAGACGATTCATTGTTTTCTCTTTCGCTGAAACAAGACTATTCGTTGCCACTCGTTGCGCCAATCAACCCGCCTACGAATGTGTATCTTCTGCTGCGCATGACACGGTTGCCTCCTGGTGATTGGCCGGTAGTCATGATCGTCGAAAAATTCGACGATCGCAAAGGCCCCCCTCCACCCGGCACAAGGGCTCGCCCCGACGGAGCAGGAACAAATATATACGGCACAAAAAGATCCGCCTTGGCATCAAGACTCACGCCGGCTTCTTGTGCAGGCGGGTTGGTATCACCGTTATCGATGTCCCGTGCAGCGTCTTTGGTGATGTCTGTGGATCCAATCGCGCCGTCCGTGCCGCACGCGCCGTCCGTGCCGACCGAACCACAGTTGCCCTGGAAGCAACAGACACGTCGGTCCGGGCACGTCAGGGTGACGCAGATGTAATCTGCGGGGCAGTTGTCCTTATTGTCCTCGATCGTGCATTTGCGCGTCGCATTGGGAACGGCCGGATTGAACACGCAACTGGTGGCCATCAGCGCAAAGACAATCTGTATCCGTAGTTTCATGTTGTGAGCCTCAGAACGACGAAGGACACTATACCATCCGGGCTCGAATTCAAAGTCGACGATGCCCGGCCGCCGACGCCAGGCAAGAGGGCGGCGGCGATGGTTGGAGTGGGGGGAATCAAGGGCACTGTACGTCTTCATATCATAGGGCATCGTTAACCCGATGCTGGCCCTGGGATGCCCGACCGCGGCCGGATGTGGTAACTTCGTGGGACGTGTCCACACGCTCGCGGCCAGTTTGGCCAGATCTCGGTTCCCACGCGGAAACCCATGTGCTCTCAATGCAGTGGCACAACGAGCCGTCGGGCGAGTCGAAGGCGCGCAGAGGTGCCCAAAGGCCAGCACGGGTATCATCTCCGGGCCACGAATCGATGGCCCACCTCACCCCAAAGGAGGTCCCGTGATCATCCAGAACCTTCGCCTTCAAGACT
This sequence comes from uncultured Myxococcales bacterium, assembly GCA_964431675.1. Classification (GTDB taxonomy): domain Bacteria; phylum Myxococcota_A; class Polyangia; order Fen-1088; family Fen-1088; genus CAYSKR01. Next base: position 29,140 of record CAYSKR010000134.1, on the reverse strand, counting down.
TCTCCGTTTTCGAAGACGTACGCCTGGACTTCGTGCCGGGCCTCAACGTGTTCATGGGACCGAACGCGACCGGGAAATCCCACGTCCTCAAGGTCATCTATTCACTTCTCAAGGCCGCACCCGCCGTCGGCGGGGCCCCGGCCGAGAACTTCCAAGGCGACCTCAAGCGCAAGCTGCTGGGCGTATTCAAGCCTGACGACATAGGGCGCCTTGTGCGCCGGAGGCGCGGCCAAGCGACAGCTTCGGTCGGCTTGACCTCGGATATCGGAAAGCTGCGCTTCACCCTGACACGGGCCGGGAGTATGAGTTCCAACCTCAATGGCTGGAAGGGTGGCCAGCCTTGCATCTTCTTGCCCAGTCGCGAAGTGCTGGCCATTTCGGAAGGCTTCGTTCAGGCGTACGAGAACCGCGAGTTGGCGTTCGACGAGACCTATTACGATATCTGCTTCGCTCTCGGCGCGGCGCCCCTGCGAGGCCCCCGGGGAGCCGAAGCGTCCAAGTTGTTCGAGCCGATAGAGGCAGCCGTCGGTGGCGACGTATCCCGCTACGGGGAACGGTTCTATGTCGATCTCGGCGGGAAGATGGAAGCGCACCTGGTTGCCGAGGGCCTCCGCAAGCTGGCCAGTGTCGCCTACCTCATCAAGAATGGCGCGCTTCGGACGAGGAGCGTTCTTTTTTGGGACGAGCCCGAAGCCAACCTGAACGCGAGGCTCATCAGCAAGGTCGTCGAGTTCGTCCGAGCCCTCGCGGGCAATAAGGTGCAGGTCTTTCTTGCAACCCACGATTACCTGCTACCCCGCAAGCTATCCCTTTTGGCCGAGTACAAGAAGGCGTCGGTGGATGCGGTGCGCTTCTTCTCCTTCTACAGGGAAAGCAAGCGCAAGCCGGTTCGGGTCGAGTCCGGCCCAACGCTCGCGGACCTGACGCACAATCCGACCCTGGACGAGCTTTCCAAGAGTTACGACGAGGAGGTCGAATTGTTCGAGGAATCGGCCTCGAAAGTGGCGGAGCAGTGATGACGTTCGAGGAGAGCGGCCTTCGTTTTACGTTCGACTCCGACTGGTTGGGCGTGAAGTGGGACGAAACGAACGCATGCAGGGAGGTTCAGAAGAGTCACGACGGCGTCGGATCTGTCGACTTTGTTGGACTGCATCGTCCGACACGCCAGCTCTACGTCATCGAGATGAAGAACTATCGCGCTGACCGGAGGAAGAAAACTGAACCGCTTGAAGCGGAAATGGCACGCAAGGTCTTGGGGACCACGGCTGGACTGGTGGGCAGCGCGCGGCGGGAAAGCAACGGTATCGAGGGGCAGTTGGGCCAAGCTCTGGCGAACAGACACACTCCCGTAAACGTTGTCGTGTGGCTGGAACTTCCAGCGTTTCGCTCGCTATTTGGCCGCTCCGCCGCGACGACGATCAAGGCCGATGATCTGAAGCGAAGGATCCGATGGCTGGGGTCCCGCGCTCAGGTATTGATCACGAGCCGGGCCGCGCATCGGCTGCCTGGGCTGACGGTTGAATCGCTTCCCGCCAGTCCAAACGTCAGGAGTTGAGCTTTGTCCGCGCCAAACGCGAGCAGGCTCGGCGCTTGTCGCGCTCAGGGCATTGGACGCGCGGCGCGCGGGCTCGGCGTGGACAAGCAACAGCGTCGCGCGCTTCAGCATCCCCGCTTCGGTTAGATGCAAGCGTTCGATGAGATCCGCGTTCGTGGCCTCGAGCGCACCGTCCTCCAGGCGCCTGCCGCGCGCGGCTTTCGTCCTGAAACGCTTGAAGGCGTCGGGGGCGAGGTCGGCCACGCTGACGCCGGGATGAGGCGCGCCGTCCCAGTGGCGCCCGAACTTGCGCAGCAGGAAGGCGGAGAGGGCGGCGCCGGTGAGCTGCTGCTTCGTGCCGCCACTGCGGACGTGGTACTCGCCGCGGTAGCTGATGGGGCCCTGTAGGGATCGACGACGAGCTCGATCAGCTTGTGGCCCTGTTCGTTATGCAGTCGCGCGGCCACGACGACGCCCAGAAGGTCACGCGCCTTGTTGGGGATCTCGATCAGCAGGCGCTCGGCGTCGGGGATCCCGACAGCCTGACCACGATCGTTGCGGCCGATGACCAGCATGCCCCCGTCGGCGTTGGCAAAGGCGCAGATCCCGCGCACTGGAGGCTGCGTTGGCTTTATTGGCGCCCGTGGGGCGGTGCATGTTTAATCGGTGCCAGCATGATTCGCGCGCCCCGCTGGTTCCACTTTCCGGTCGCCGCATCGGCGCTGGGGGGCTTGCTCGGGGCGGGTTTGCTTGACGCCGCGCTGGTCGCGCTCAGGGCAGCGGACGCTCCACTTCTGCCGCTGGCGATCCTGGCGATTGGCCTGTATGGAGCGGCCGGGATCGGGCTTGCCGTCTCTCTCGGCTGGTTCACGGCGACAATTCGCAACGCCCTGCCCCATCGCTGGATCGACGACCCCGAACGCGACAGGCAGCTCGCCGGACTGTTGCTCGCTGGTGCGGCAGGGATCGCGGTCCTCTCGCTTGGTGCCGCGCTTGGATATTCGATTCTGATTGGATCCATGCACAGCCGCGTGCTTGCGGCGATGGCCAGTGCCGGAGTGGCACTCGCCGCGTCCATTCCCGCGGTGGTGGTCACGCTTGCCTGTCACCGTCCCGCGATCGCGCTCGCCGCCCGCTTGCCGCGACCGCGCCGGACCGGCAGTTTCGGCTTCGGGCTGCTCCTCCTCGCGAGCGCGGGTATGCTCGCCGGGCTGGCCGCGCTGTCGCGCGCCGACTGGCGCGTCCTTGATCTCGGCCCACTTGGCGCACTCGCTGCTGCGCTGTTGCTCGGTGCCGGGCATGGACTCTTTTGGTACGGCACCGCCGCGGGCGCGCGGATCGGCCAGCGCCTGCCCCGCAACGCAATTCGTGCGCTGACCATCGCTGGCGTTTTGGCGCTGAACCCCGTTGGTGCCCGCATCCCCGAGCATTCGCCCGCATTCCGCGCCCTCGCCGAGCACAGCCTTGGCTTGCGCTTCGGCTTGCGCGTCGCCCGCGCCCTGACCGACCACGACGGCGACGGATACTCGGCGCGATTCGGCGGCGGCGACTGCGACGACCACAACGCCGAGGTTCATCCCGGTGCCGACGATCTCCCGAGCGACGGCATTGACCAGAACTGCGAAGGCGGGGACGCCCGCCCACAGCCCGCAGCCGCGATCGCCGCCCCGGACACCAAGATCGATGACCACGCTGCATGGCCTCGCGGCAATGCCTTCGCCGGCAACATCTTGATCATCAGCATCGATGCGCTGCGCGCTGATCGCCTCGGCGTCGCCGACTACGGCCGACCGGCCGGAACCTCCTTGACACCCAACCTCGACGCACTCGCCAGGCGTGGCGCATATTTTCGCCGGGCCTGGGCACAAGCCCCCAACACCCCGCGCTCTTTTCCGTCGTTCGTGACGTCGCGCTTCCCCTCCGAGATTGCCTGGCAGCAAAAAACCGCGAACTACTCGCCGATTCTGCCGTCGAATCAGACGTTCTTCGAACACCTCGCCCGCGTCGGACTCCGGCCGGTTGGCATTTTTTCGCATTTCTACTTCACCGCCGAGCGTGGCCTTGGCAAGGCTTTCGCCGAGTGGAGCAACAACGGTGCCGGCACCATCGCCGAGTCGAACAAGGACACCGCATCCCCGCGCATCGTGCCGAGGGTCATTGCGCGGCTGGAAAAAGCGGCCGCCGCGAAGGAGCGCTTCGTCCTGTGGACCCACCTGTTCGAGCCCCACTCTTCATACATGGAGCACGCCGAGTTTCCGCCCTCGCTGCATGGCGTGGCCGGGCTGCAAGAGCGCTATGACTTCGAGATCGCGTTCGTCGACCGCTGGGTGGGCAAGGTGATGGATGCTCTGACACGCACGGGCCTGGCCGAAACGACCGCGGTCGTGGTCCTGGCCGACCACGGCGAGGCCTGGGGAGAACACAAGCTGTACTTCCACGGCCAGGATCTCAGCGAGGAGCAGCTTCGCGTGCCGTTGATCGTCACGATCCCCGGCAAGCCCGCGGTGCAGGTCGAAGAAAACGTGGCGCTGGTCGACGTCGGACCGACACTCCTGGATCTTGTCGGCGCGGCGAAACCCGCCAGCTTTCGCGGCCGCAGTCTGTTGCCCTTCATCGATCCCGCCCCGGGCAGCGCCGCCCCCGGATCCCGGCCCGTCTTCGCCGAACTCTTGCCCGCAACCGCGTGGCCGAAACACCAAGTGATGATGGTCGACGGCAAATACAAGATCACCCACGCCATCAGCGAGCGTCGCTGGGAGTTGCATGATCTCGCGACCGATCCACGCCAGCAACTGGATCTGGCGCGTGATCCCGCCGCGCAGGCGACGCTCGACGTGCTTCGCGCCAAGCTGCTCGGCTTCGAAGAGGGCCGCCGGTAGCCCACCAGGATCGGCGTCAGTACGTTTCGTACTTCGTGATGATGTGCCGGAACACGTGCAGATCGGCCGGGGAGATGTGGAGGATGGTCATCCGCGCGCACGCCTGCGCCCCATCGGCGCGGCAGATGTTCGGCAGCGCGGCCGCGAGCTTCTTCTTGTCGGCTGCCTTGGCCCAGGGGCCGAGCGCAACGATCGGATGCGCGGGCATGCCGCCCGAAGTGTAGACCCAGGTGAGATCGGCCGCCCCGCCCTCGACCCGCTTGCGGATATTGGTCTCGAACTCGTATTCACGGATCATCGCGACGTCGGCACGGTTGGCAATCACCGCGGCGACCGCATCTGCGTCGTTCTTCACCTTGATGAGATTGAAATGGTCGCGCTTGATCTCACCCTCGAACAGGACGCGAATCCACTGCAGATCGTGAATCTCCGTCATCGCCAGCCGCAACCCTGACTGCTCCATGGGCCGCTTCCAGGTCCGCTTCTCCTTGCGCGCCACTCCCCAGTACGCCGGGCGATCGCCATCGAGCCACGTCGCCTTGCCCAGCACGTCGAGCTTGCGCGCGCGGCGCGCCTCGACAAACTGATGCACCGGCAAGATCGCGAACGCAGGCTTCGCGCTGCGCATGTAGGCGAGCGCATCCGCCGGACTGGGGAACGCCTTGCCCCGCAGCGAGCCCGCTGGCCAGCCGGTCACTTGTTCGATCCGCCGCAAAAACGCTGCGAGGTTGGTCTCACGGAGGTTGTCGTCAGAGGTCAGATCCTCGCTCGCGATCACGAGCTCGCGCGTCGGTGCTCCCGCCACGATGCGCGCCGGACCGAGCAAGAGCACCGCAACGAATAGCGTGCCAGGCACCCAACTCACTTTGCGTCGCAACACGGTGCTTTATTATCACGCCCGGCCGTCGCCGACGCGCCGCCTGGTCGGTGTTTCTAGCGCGCGCCGATGAACGTGGCGCGAATCGTGGTTTCAACGCACGCCATGGCCTGCGCCTCGGTCAGCAAACCCTCACGCAAAAGCAGCTCGTATTCTTCGCGCAGGTGCGTGTTGAGCAAGTACGGCCCGTCGGTGTTGATGGTGACGCCTACACCGGCTTCGCCAAAAACGCGAAGAATGCGGCCGAGTTCGGCGGTGTCTTTGACCACCCGGGTGCGCAGATTCGACGACGGGCAGATCTCCATCACGGTGCCGGTTTCGACCAGCTTGCGCAATGCCTCGGGGCTCTTAGCGGCGGCGATCCCGTGCCCGATCCGCGCAGGACGCCACTTATCCAGCACGGCCAAGACGCCTTCCGGGCCGGTCAAAGAGGTTTCGCCAGTGTGGATCGTCACGCCCAGGCCGGCGGCCCGCGCCCGGGCGAACAACTCGGCGTACCCGTCGACCTGTGGGCCAAGTTCCAGCGCGAACGTTTCTGATCCCGCCAGATCCACGCCGACCACGCCGCGCGCCTTGTACCTGATCGCCTTCTTGACCAGGATCTCGTTGAGTTCGATGGGGAACTCGCGCGCGAGGCAGAAGATGATCCCAACCCGCGAGCCGTACTCCAGGACCGCCCGGTCCATGCCACGCAACGCCGCGTGGATGATGTGGTCAAGGTCGCGCTCGCCGTCCAGGTTGCGCTTCATCGGGTTGAAACGCAGTTCCAGCAACGACACCCGGCTCGACCGAAACTCCTTGCCGATGATCTCGTAGATGGATCGTTCGATGGCGGCGGGTGACGACTGAATCCGCTCCGTCCACTCGTGCAAGATGGCGAGGTAATCGTCCTGTGAGCGCACCTTGTCGGGACGCGCGGTGACGAGATCGCGAAACTCCCAGTAGGTTCCAACCGGCAGCTTGAAGCCCTGCTCGTGCGCGATCGACCACAAGATGTGCGGTGCCACGGCGGCACCTACATGAATGTGAAGATCTCCCAGATCCAGCGTCGGATCCAGCATGACTTATTCTAGCGCGCCCTCGGGCGAATGCGAATTGCCTCAGCCCGCGTTGCGCTTGGGGCGCACGGCGTCGTTGAGCAGACCGCGCAGATCCTGACTGGGCGAAAACACCACGGTGGCCTGCGACGGAATCGTGATGGGGGCGCCGGTCTGTGGGTTGCGGCCGATGCGTGCCGGGCGCCGCCGCTTGGCGAACGTGCCGAATCCCGGGTACGCAAGGCGCGGCGGGTTGGCGCGGCTCATGCGCGCCTTGATGAAGTAGTCGCCAACCTCCAGGAAAACTGCCTCGACGATATGGGCAACGGTCTTCTTGGTGATGTCTTGCGGCAGATCCTTGCGTGCCGCCACGCGCTCGATCAGTTCAGCCTTGGTCATGGGTCGCTTGAATCCTCGGGAGAAAGAAGGTCGCCGAGAGTAAGCAATCGCGCGCGCAAGTGTCAATGCTCAACGACGCTGCTTTTCACGCGCACAACGCTTGACATTGCACGTGCGATTCGCGGCGCGCCCACGCACCGCTCCCAATGTTGCCCAACTTGCCGTCGCACGCGGCTAAACGTACCCTGAGGCAGGGGATCCCATGACCACCTCGAATGCACCCAAGGTGACCTACGCGACCCTCTCCGGCGACAACCAGGAGATTCAGGCGGACTTTGACGTCGGCGTCGCCAGGGCGAAGGCGGCGCTTGGCCAGGCGCATCCGCTTTACATCGGCGGCAAGGCGAGAGCATCAAGCGACACCACCAACAGCACCAATCCCGCCGATACGCGCGTCGTGGTGGCGCGGGTCGCCGCCGGCACCGCCAAGGACGTCGAGGATGCCGTCGCCGCCGCGAAGGCCGCGTTTCCAGCCTGGCGAAACACGCCGTGGCAACAGCGGGCCGCCATCCTCGGCCGCGCCGCCGCCGCGATCCGCGATCGACGCTACGAGCTGGCCGCCTTCCTGGTTCTCGAAATGGGCAAGAACCGGATGGAGGCGCTGGGCGAGATCGAGGAACTTGCCGACCTCATCGACTACTACAACGATCAGATGCGCGAGAACGACGGGTACGTACGCCCGATGCGCGCGCTCGCGCCTTCCGACAGCAACACCAGCGTGCTGCGGCCATTTGGCGTGTGGGCCGTCATCGCACCGTGGAATTTTCCGTACGCGCTGTTCGGTGCGCCGATCGCGGCCGCGCTGGTCACCGGAAACACGGTGGTGGCCAAGCCATCGTCGGACACGCCGCTGGCGGGCGTGCTGGTGGTGGAAATTTTCCAGAACGCCGGCCTGCCCGCCGGAACGCTGAACCTGGTGACGGGGAGCGGACGCGTCGTCGGCAATGCCCTCAACAAGCATCCAGATCTGGCCGGGATGACCTTCACCGGTTCATACGACGTTGGCTTCAAGGATCTGTTTGGGCGCTTCTCGGTGCAGTATCCGAAGCCTTGCATCGTCGAGATGGGCGGGAAGAACCCGGCGATCGTGATGGGCAGTGCCGATCTCGATCGCGCGGTGCAAGGCGTGTTCAAGTCAGCCTTTGGCATGAATGGGCACAAGTGCTCGGCCTGCTCACGCGCCATCGTGCATAAGAGCGTCGCCGAAGACTTCATCGCACGCCTGGTGAAAAAGACCGAAGCGACGAAAATCGGCGACCCGGTGGAGCACGACGTGTTCTTGGGGCCGCTCGCCACGCAGGGCAGCCACGACGACTACAAGACCTTCATCGGCCTGGCGAAGGATCCGGTGAAGGTTCGCACCGGCGGCGAGCTGATGACGGGTGGCCGGTGGGCGAACGGCTTGTTCGCGCGGCCGACGATCCTGACCGGAGTCGCTCGCGACCATGAATTGATGCGGACAGAGTTGTTCGTCCCCATCTTGTGCGTGCAGCCAGTCGGCAGCCTTGACGAGGCCCTCGCAGCAGCGAACGACACGCAGTTCGGACTGACGGCAGGTTTTTTCAGCCGCGAGCAGACTGAAATCGACGCTTTTCTCGATCGCATCGAGGCCGGGGTCGTCTACGTGAACCGCTCTGCGGGGGCCACCACCGGCGCGTGGCCTGGCGTGCAACCGTTTGGCGGCTGGAAGGCCAGCGGTTCGACCGGCAAGAACATCGGTGGCCTTTACACCCTGCCCTGCTACATGCGCGAGCAGAGCCGAACGGTCGTCACCTGATCATGCGCACCGCCGATCCCGACCTGGACCTCGCCCGCCGCTTGCCGTCCATCATCACGCGCCTGCCCGGGCCCAAGGGCGGCACCATGATCGCGCGGCACAAGAAGGTGCTTTCTCCGTCGCTGATTCACGTCTATCCGCTGATGGTCGAACGGGCGTCGGGCTGCATGGTCGAAGATGTCGATGGCAACGTGTTCCTCGACTGCCAGGCCGGCGTTGCCACGGCGTCGACCGGGCATTGCCATGCGGCCGTGGTGTCCGCGGTCGAAGAACAAGTGCGACGCCTCATCCACATCTGCGGCACCGATTTTTTCTATCCGGGATTCGGCACGCTGTGCGCCAAGCTCGACCACCTCGCGCAGCGGCTACCCGGCCGGCGCGGCCCGCAGCAGACTTGGCAGACGTTTCTGACCAACTCCGGCACCGAGGCAGTCGAGGCCGCGATCAAGCTCTGCCGTCACCACACCGGACGCGGAAGCCTCATCGCGTTTCACGGCGGTTTTCACGGCCGCAGCCTCGGCGCGCTTTCGCTGACCGCGAGCAAAAGCAAGTACCGCAAGCACTTCGGGCCGCTCCTCCCTGGCGTGTACCACGCTGAATATGGCAACCTCGCGAGCGTCGACCACCTGTTCATGCGGACGGTCGCACCCGAAGACGTCGCCGCGATCATCGTCGAGCCGGTGCTGGGCGAAGGTGGCTACGTGGTGCCGCCGCGCGCGTTCCTCGCCGGCCTGCGCGAACGGTGCGACCGGCACGGCATGCTGCTCGTGTTCGACGAGGTTCAGTCGGGCATGGGCCGCACCGGAACCTTCTTCGCGGCCGAGCACTTTGGCGTGGTGCCCGACGTCCTCGTGCTCGCCAAGGGACTCGCGTCCGGCATGCCACTCGGAGCCATGATGGCCCGACGCAGCGCCATGACCTGGCCAGGGGGATCGCACGGCTCGACGATGGGCGGCAACCCGGTGTGCATTGCAGCGGCGCTGGCGACGATTGAACTGCTTGAAAACGAGTTGAACGACAACGCGCGCGTGGTTGGCGGACACTTCAAGAAGCGGCTCGCCGCGAAACTTTCTGGCCTGCCCACGGTTCAGGAAGTCCGCGGCATCGGCCTGATGATCGGCGTCGAGATGCACACCAAAGAGCAAGCCGAACACATCGCGCAGGACTGTTACCGCCGCGGCCTCCTCGTGCTCGAGTGCGGCGACAAGACCATCCGGTTGTCGCCACCCCTCATCATCACCAAGGAACAGGCCGATGTCGCCAGCGACATCTTTGCCAGAGCGTGCCGGGCCGCATGAGCGACGCGGCCAACACTGGCACTGACCTGGCAGCGCGACAGGCGCGCAGCATCTTCTACACCTGGACCGCGCAGAAGGACGCTGTGCCGATCGAGATCACGGGCGGCGACGGGGCGTTCTTCCACACCGCCGACGGGGCGCGCTGGCACGACTTTGGCAGCACCACCTGGAACGCGAACCTGGGGCACGCGCATCCAAAAATGAAGCGGGCCATGGTGGCCGCTGCCGAGCGTGGGCTCGTCGCCATGCCGTCCGCCGCGTTCCCCGACAAGGCGAAAGCGGCTGAGTTGTTGCTGCAGATCGCACCTGCGGATCTGCGCGATGGCAAGGCGTTCATCTGTCTGTCCGGCGCGGAAGCGAACGAGAACGCGATCAAGATGGCGCGCATGGTGACCGGCCGACGCAAGATCATCTACCGATCGCGCAGCTACCACGGCGCCACGCTGGGCATGATGTCGTATTCGGGCGACCCACGCCGCATCCCGTTCGACCCGGGACTGCCCGACGGTGTGGTCTGGGACGATCCTTACTCGGCCACCGCCTGCGACGGCGACCTTGAGAGCGTCCTGCACGCCACCGGACCGGGCAACGTTGCCGCGGTCTTGCTCGAAGGCATCGTTGGTGCCAATGGCGTGTTCGTGCCGCCCCCGGGGTACTTCCGGCGCGTGCGCGAGCTCTGCGACAAGGCGGGTGCGCTGTTCATCTGCGACGAGGTGCTGTCGGGATTCGGCCGCACCGGGCGGTGGTTCGCAGTCGATCACGACGACGTCTCACCCGACATTCTGACCTGCGCCAAGGGCCTGACGGGCGGGTACGCACCCGGCGGCGCGGTCATCGTCAGCGCGCGCCTCGCCGCCACCTTCGATGAGCGTATCCTCCTGTGCGGCCTGACGGCCTATGCGCATCCGCTGACCTGCGCGGCCATCGTCGCCGCCATCGGTGCCTACCGCGACGAGGATCTGATCGCCCACGCCAGATCGCTCGGCGACACGATGCGCCCTCGCCTGGAAGCAATAAAGGCCCCTCGGCCGTATGTCGCGCAGGTGCGCGGGGTCGGGCTCCTGTGGGCCATGGATCTCGACGACGCGCCGGGTGTGCGCAAACCCGCGAGCGCGGCGCGAATCAAGCGCGTGGCGGCGGAACTGCGGCGACGACACGTGCATCTGCACAAGCGCGATCACATGGTGTTCATCGCGCCACCCCTCGTCATCTCGGATGCGGATCTCCAGGCTGGATTGGCCCAGATCGCCGATGCACTCGACGCCGCGTACGCGTGAACGGCCAAGAAGAAACCATGGCGGACAAAGTATTCTCGGATGCAACCACTGCCTTGTCCGGCCTCCTGCACGACGGCATCACGCTGATGGCGGGCGGCTTCGGGCTGTCGGGCAACGCCGAACACTGCATCGCCGAGATAGCGCGCAGCCGCATCAAGGATCTGACGGTCATCAGCAACAACTGCGGCAACCAGGGCCAGGGCCTGGCCATCTTGCTGCAGCAGCGTCAGGTCGCGCGCGTCGTGTGCAGCTTCATCGGCGGCAACCCCGATCTCGCCGAGCAGCATCAGTCCGGCAGCGTCAAGGTCGAGCTGTGTCCGCAAGGCACGCTGGCTGAACGCATGCGCGCCGGAGGTGCCGGGATCGGCGGATTCTTCACCCCGACCGGTGCCGGAACGATTGTCGCCCTGGGCAAAGAGACACGTGAAATCGACGGCAAGCTGCACGTGTTCGAAACGCCGCTGCGCGCCGACGTCTCCATCGTCCGCGCAGCCCTGGGCGATCCCGACGGGAACCTGCGGTTTTACCGGACGGCGCGAAACTTCAATCCTCTCGTCGCCATGGCCGGGCGCGTGACCGTCGCCGAAGTTGATCGCCTGGTGGATCGCGGCCAGCTCGACCCCGACGACGTGCAGTTGCCCGGCGTGTTCGTGCAACGCGTCTTCGAGGCGCGCGAACACAAGAACATCATCGAATTCCGCACCACGAGGCCACGGCCATGAGCTGGACCGAGCAGCAGATGGTCGAGCGCGCGGCGCGTGAAATGACCAACGGCATGGTCGTCAACCTGGGCATCGGCCTGCCAACCGAGGTGGCCAACCATATTCCCGATGGAATTCGAGTCACGCTGCATTCGGAGAATGGCCTGCTGGGCATGGGGCCGTTCCCCTACCCCGACGAGGTCGACGCGCAGTTGATCAACGCCGGCAAGCAAACCGTCACCGTCTTGCCCGGCGGCAGCGTGTTCGATTCCGCGCTGTCATTCGCGATGATTCGCGGTGGCCACGTCGATCTGGCGATCCTGGGTGGCCTCGAAGTGGCCTGCAACGGGGATCTGGCCAACTGGACCATTCCCGGGAAGATGACGACGGGCATGGGTGGTGCCATGGATCTGGCAGCCGGTGCCCGTCGCGTTATCGTGCTGCAGACGCACAATGCAAAAAACGGCGCGGCCAAACTGGTGGCGAACATCGCGCTCCCCGCCACCGCACGGGCGTGTACCCACCGCGTGATCACCGACCTGGGCGTGTTCGATCCGCAAGCCGATCACTTCGCGTGCGTGCAACGGGCGACCAACGTCAGCGAAGAAGACATCCGCGCCAGGACCGGCGCCGAGGTGAGGTTTCCTGCCTGAGCCGATGTCGCAAGCGCGATCATTTAGCCGCAGCCTTCGCCTGGTTGTACAATTGAGAGTGGAGTGCTGATGGACATCGGAAACATCCTGATCACCTTCTGAACGAGGCGATTCCTCTGTGAAGGACGACCGCGTCTACCTGCTTCATATCCGAGACGCCATCGATCGCGCGGTGTCGTACACACGGGACGGTAGAATCCGATTTCTCGCCGACCCTAAGACCCAGGACGCTGTCATCAGAAACGTCGAAATCATCTTTACCGAGGTCTGAAACCACGCCCTCGTCCGAAGAAGACGTGAACATCGCAACGTGGCTGCGACCTGTTCCTCGACTTGCGCAAAGCGCGCGTCGTCCGGGCGATCGACCGCCATGGCCACGACCTCCGTTGATCTTCTTGTTCTTCGCGGCCACGACCCGGACGCTATCGCTCAGTGGGCCGCGCACGAAAAGCAACTCGGTCGCGCCGCCCGCGCGAAAGGCCTTGACAGCGATCGCCATATTCTAGTATTCACTAGATTACTTGAGTTAACCACAAAGGAGATCCACATGTCCGAACCCGCTCGCAACCTGGTCATCGTCGTCACCCACGGAATCGATCACGAACTGTCTTCCGTCGCGTTCACCATCGCGAACGGCGGGATGACCGCCGGACTCAAGGTTTCCGTGTTCCTAACCAGCGCCGGGGTCGATCTGGTGCGCAAGCGCTGCGTCGATGCCACTCAGGTTCACCCCCTTGAGCCCCTGGCCGGACTGGTGAAGGACTTCCGCGCGCGCGGAGGAACGCTGTGGGCCTGCACCCCCTGCGTGAAATCCCGTGGCTACGTTCAGGAAGATTTCATCGAGGGCGTCATCATCACCGGCGCGAGTCCGATGCACGAACTCATCAAGGCCGGCGCCGCCACTCTGAGCTTCTGAGGATCAAACCATGCACCAGGTGGACACGAACGAGCTCGAGGCGAAGGTCAAGAGCATGTATCAGCAGGTCGCCGAGAACCCGCGTGGCGACTTCCATTTCGAGATGGGGCGCCATCTGGCCGAGCGCCTCGGATACCAGGCAAGCACGCTGGACGGGATTCCGGCGGAAGCCATCGATTCGTTCGCCGGGGTTGGCTATTTCTTTCACCTTGCCGAGTTGCAGGCTGGCGAAAGCGTCGTCGATCTGGGCAGCGGCTCCGGCATGGACACGTTTGTCGCCGCGCTTGCCGTCGGCAACACCGGACGGGTGTTCGGCATCGACATGACCGACGCCCAACTCGCCAAGGCCGAGCGCCTACGCGATCGAGGCGGTCTGGGGCACGTGAGCTATCACCATGCCTACATCGAAAATGTTCCGCTGCAGGACGGTATCGCCGATTGCGTGATCTCGAACGGGGTCATCAACCTCGCGCCGGACAAGGCCAAGGTGTTCAGAGAAGTCGCCCGCTTGCTCAAAACCGGCGGTCGTCTCGCGATGGCGGACATCGTGACCGAAACGCCGCTGCCGGACACCGTGGTGTGCAACTCGACGCTCTGGGCCGCCTGCATCGGTGGTGCCAGCCAGAAAGACAGCTACCGCAGGCAGATCGAGGCTGCGGGACTGAAGATCGTGCGCATGGACGAGAACCCCCAATATGGTTTTCTCTCGCCCAGCGCGAAGAGCGCGGTCAACAAGTGGGGCGTCAAGAGCATCTCACTCCTGGCGCGCAAAGCGTGATGGGCGAGATCGCTGTTGCGATCGCTGGCGGGGTCCTGATCGGCCTCGCAGCCTTGATGCTGCCAGTGGGGGCGAAGACATGATCTTTCGACCGTTTCACTACTTCGACACGGGGTGTTCCGCCTACGTCTTCGGGTGCGGCACCGTCGGTCGCTGCGCCGTTGTCGATCCGCAAGAGAGGGACATCGACACATACCTCGCGTTCGCGGCGTCCAGAGGGATGGCCATCACGCACGTCTTCGACACGCATGTTCACGCCGATCATCGTTCGGGCGCACGAGAGGTCGCCAGACTTACCGGCGCAAAGTACTGCCTGCATCGCACTGCCGACGTGGCGTTTCCCTTCGAGGCCGTGGAAGACGCTCAACGCATCGATCTTGGAAACACCATCATCGAAGTGCTGCACACCCCCGGCCACACCCCCGAGAGCATCTCGCTCGTCGTCAGCGATCTGCGCCGCGGCCCGGTGCCGTGGTTCGTCTGCACGGGCGACACGCTGTTCGTCGGTGCCGTCGGCCGGCCCGATCTGCCGGGCGAAACCGAGCGGAACGCCGCCGATCTTCACGGCAGCATTCACGGCAAGCTGCTGCCCTTGCCCGACGCGATCGAGATCTATCCCGCCCATTTTGCTGGTTCATCGTGCGGCGCAGGCTTGAGCGGCAAGCCGAGTTCGACGATCGCATTTGAAAAGCGGTGGAACGCCACGCTCGCGGCCGACCGCGAGACGTTCATCCGCAAGGTCTCGACCCAGGACGTCAGACAACCGCCGGGGATGGAGGAAAACCTCCGCTTCAATCAAGGGCGGGCGTGAAGGCCATCGCATCCACAAGCACGCCCCACGTACCGGACATCCGACTTGGCCTCTCGGAAAACATCGGCCAGTTTTCTCTGCTCGTGGTGGTCAACGCCTTCGTCGGCGCGACGGTGGGTCTTGAGCGAACGATTCTTCCAGCCATTGCTGAGCACGACTTCCACCTTGCCGCCCGCGCTGCAATTCTGTCTTTCATCGTCGTGTTTGGCACCGTCAAGGCGATCACGAACTATTTCGCGGGACGCTTCTCCAACCGGATGGGGCGGAAAGCGATTCTCGTTGCGGGCTGGATGGCGGCCGTGCCGGTCCCATTCCTGCTGATGTGGGCTCCCTCGTGGAACTGGGTGCTGGTGGCCAACGCGCTGCTGGGCATCAGCCAGGGCCTGACCTGGTCGACCACCGTGATCATGAAGATCGATCTCGTGGGCCCCCAGCGCCGTGGACTTGCGATGGGAATCAACGAGTTTGCCGGATATATCGCTGTCGCTGCCGTGGCACTGGCAACCGGCTTTATCGCCGCCGAGCATGGCTTGCGGCCGGCACCGTTTTACCTGGGCGTGGCGTTCGTGGCCATCGGGCTTGGGCTCTCACTGTTCCTTGTCCGCGATACCCGGCGGCACGCCCGGCACGAGGGTGCGGCGCGCGCCGACGAGCAGCAGCCGATCTCGCAGCGCGACATTTTCGTCCGGACGTCGTTCGCTGATCGAAATCTGTCCGCGATCAGTCAGGCTGGAATGGTCAACAACCTGAACGACGGCGTCGCGTGGGGCCTTTTCCCGGTGCTCTTCGCTTCCGCGGGTCTCACGCTCGACCGCATCGGGTTGCTCGCCGCGCTGTACCCCGCCGTATGGGGCACCAGTCAGCTCTTCACCGGCGCGCTGTCCGATCGCGTTGGCCGAAAATGGATGATCGTCGGCGGCATGTGGATCCAGGCCGGGGCGATTGCTGTGATCGCGACCGCACACTCGATCACCGGCTTCGCCGCAGGTTCGACGATTCTTGGGCTGGGCACTGCCATGGTCTATCCGACCTTGCTCGCGTCGATCGGCGACGTCGCGCATCCCGCGTGGCGAGCCTCGGCGGTCGGCGTCTACAGATTCTGGCGGGATCTCGGCTACGTGGTCGGTGCGCTCGTTGCTGGGATCGTGGCGGATGCGCTCAGCCTGGTGGCAGCGATCATGATCGTCGGCGCGATAACGTTCGCGTCTGGCCTTGTGGTGGCGATCCGCATGACCGAGACTCGCATGCGCTCGCAGCCGTCCGGGTGACTACGTCTCGGGCCTGACCTTCGGCCCTTTCACCGGCAGCCTCGCAATCTTCCATTCGGGAAAACCGGCCTTCAGACGTCTCGCCTTGCGCCGTTTCTGGATCAACGCCGCCACCGCCTGATGCGCGAACACGCAGTAGGGACCACGACAATAGGCCACGACTTCCTTGTTTTTCGGGATCTCGCGCAATCGGCTTTCGATCTCGTCGTACGGAATCGAGATCGCCCCTGCGATGTGTCCCGCCGCGTATTCAAGGGCGGGCCGAACGTCGACCAGGATGACCGTGTCATCCCGCAGCCGCGCCCTCAACTCGTCGAAACTGATCGCGTCCATGTTCGCCCGATCGCCGAAATACGAAGCGACGAGCCGGTCGACCTCCGCCAAACGCGACTCGGCGACTTTTCGCAGCGCCTCCAGGAGATGCAGGACCACGTCATCCGCCACCCGGTAGTGAACAAAAAGGCCTTCCTTTCTCGCCTCCACCAGCCGCGCCTCGCGCAAGACCTGGAGGTGCGCCGAGGCATTCCCCACCGTCAGCCCAAGATCGTTGGCGATCGACTCCACGGTTCGTTCTCGCTGGGCCAGCAGCTCCATCATCTCGATGCGATTCGGGCTGGCCAGCGCCTTGCTGATCCGGGCGAATTGCATGTACAGCTGATCTTTGAAAGCCCGCTTGTCCACGCGGCTGTTTTATCATTCCTTTAGAATATCGCATGCGGGCGGACTACCCCTTGACGCACAGGATTTGTTTGAGCTCCGCGACGATCTCGACCAGGTCCGCCTGATCGCGCATCACCTGATCGATGTCCTTGTAGGCCGCCGGAATTTCGTCGAGCACGCCACCGTCCTTGCGGCATTCGACGCCCGCGGTTTGCTCCCGTAGATCGGCGACCGAGAATCGCTTCCGCGCCGCGGTTCGGCTCATGCGGCGACCGGCACCGTGCGACGCCGACTCGAACGACGCCGGGTTGCCAAGGCCGCGCACGATGTACGATTTCGTTCCCATCGAGCCCGGAATGATCCCAAGCTGCCCGCGCCCGGCGCGAATCGCGCCCTTGCGGGTGACGAACAGCGACTCACCGAAGTGAGTCTCCTCGGCCACGTAGTTGTGGTGGCACAGAACCGGCTCGTCGAATCTGATCGTCGGAAACGATTCTTCAAGAGCACGCCGACACAGCGCCAGCATGACCGTGCGGTTGAACATCGCGTATTCCTGCGCCCAATAAAGATCGCGGCGGTACTCTTGCATCTGCGGCGTTCCGGCCAGAAACACCGCCAGATCCGGATCAGGCAACTCCTGGTTGTGCGCCAGCTTGCGCGCCCGCTGCATGTGCACCTCCGCCAGCGACTTGCCGATGTTGCGGCTGCCTGAATGCAACATCAGCCACAGGACACCCCCGGTGTCGAGACACAGCTCGATGAAGTGGTTGCCGCCACCAAGCGTGCCAATCTGTCGGCCCGCCTTGTCGCGCAGGCCGTGAACCGCGGTCGTCAGATCCGCAAACTTGCCCATCAGATCGCGCGCGGCGCGGCCGATCGAATCGCCCAGTCCGTCGGTCGCCACGCGCTCGTGCGCGGAGAAACCCACCGGGACCAGTGCCTCGATCGCCAGGCGCAACCGCGCGAGGCTTTCGGGGAGATCCTCTGCATGCAGGTTCGTCTTGCACGCGGCCATGCCGCAGCCGATGTCGACGCCGACCGCCGCCGGCGCCACCGCCCCGCGCATGGCGACGACGGAGCCGACGGTCGCACCCTTGCCCAGGTGCACGTCGGGCATCGCGGCCACGTGGTGCGCAACCCAGGGCAGGCTCGCGATGTTCTTCAACTGTGCGAGAGCCTGCGGCTCGACATCGGCCAGCCGGGCCCACAGCTTGACTGGGACCATGGCACCCTTGACCTCGCTGTGTGGCATGCCTGCCGGTCAAGATACCAGAGCGGCTGGGTTAGCCACGTTCGCCGGGCGTCAGGCGTTCAGCGTCGCGATGACTTCGGCGGCGATCTTGCGTGCGCCGTCCACGTCGCCCTTGGGCGCCGAGATCGCACCCACCACCGGGTGCCCGCCGCCACCGTAGCGCTCGCAGATGGCCGCGATGTTGTGCGTGCGCGGCACGCGGCTCCACGGGTTCGAACCGACCGAGATCTTCATCTTGGAACTCGCATTGAAGATCGCCACCGAGTAACGCACTTCGGGGTGCAGATAGTAGACGATGAACTTGTTCATGCCTGATCGATCTTGATCGGTCAGGTCGGTCACGGCGACCGCGCCCTCGATGCGGAGCTTCTGCCGCACGATCTCGATGTTGCGCTGGTGCTGCTCCAGCAGCGGGCCAAGCGGCTCGGCGACGTAAGGGCTCGCTGCGATGTCCGCCAACGGCTTTGACACCAGATCTGCGATGAAGCGTTCGGCCAATTTGTTGTCACGGTTATTCTCGACCCACGTCATCAGGTGCAGCGCGGGCTCCTCGAGCAGCACCGGCATGTTCGCGTCCGGAAACAGCGCCCCGTCGATGATCTCGGCCCAGTGAACCAACTCGCGCACCGAGGTCAGGTCGAAGCCGAACTGCCGCTCGACGGTGGTCGCGAGAAACTTGGCGCAGCTCTTGGCCGCGGGATCGTAAAACTTCTTGCCGCTCTGGTCGGCGCGAAAATGCGCCTCGTCGCCCGGCTGTCCGAAGCCCGACACGTGGTGATCGAACCACCACGTCAACTTGGGCTCTTGCGAGTAGCGAAAATCGACGCACACGTTCTGGTCGCCATCGAGTTCCCTGGCCGTGTACGCCGGCCCCGAGCCCTTGTGGTCCATCGGCGTGTAGAGGATCTCGGCGTCAGCACCGCCCGCGCGCTCGCGAAAAAAACGTGTGAACAGCCCGGCCGAGCTGCACCCGTCGAAACAGTTGCCGTGATACAGAACCCGCAATTTCATCGGCGGCAAGACTAACACCTCACCGTGGGTGGCCGGTAGATCGTCGAGCAGGACAGGGTCGAACCTCCGCGAGCAACAGAGTGGCCGAGCCATCGGCACCACGGGCGACCAGTCGATCCCCTGCCCCGTCACCCGCCGCCGCTGACCCGCTTCTGCGGGCTCCGGGGACGCCGAAACCCGCGATCGCGGCTGCCTGCGCTATACCTGCGCTATACCTGCGCTATACTGGATGAGTGGCTGGCGATGCCGAAGTACGAGCCGCGCGACGTCGCGCGGACTGGACGGGCGGGGTCGCCCGCTTCGACGACATGCCCGATGCAGATCTGGCGTTTTGGTCGCGCGCGTCGATGGGCGACCGCCTCCGAGCCGCGCTGGAAATGATCGCTGAAGCGCACCTGCTACAAGGCAACCATGGGCCTCCCCCCGGACTTCAAAGATCTGCTGGCGGCGTTCGCAAAGCACGACGTTAGCTACCTCCTCGTCGGTGGCTACGCCGTCGCCGTGCATGGTCGCCCGCGCTACACCAAGGACATCGATCTGTGGCTGGACGCAGCCTCGCCAAATCTCGAACGCGCCGCTGCCGCGCTGACCGAGTTCGGTGCGCCTGCCACCGTCGTAAATGCGCTCGGCCCTGCTCTGGCTGACGAGATTGTCTATCTGGGTACGCCGCCCGTGCGGGTGGATCTGTTCAAGAGCATTCCGGGGCTGGTATTCAGCGATGCTTACGGCCGCAGGGTGGTTGCGAACCTCGACGGCACCACGGTGGCTGTCGTCTCGCGAGATGATCTCATCACCGCAAAACGAACCACAGGACGGCCGCAGGATCTCGAAGACGTCAAGCTGCTTGAACGCATGGCGGGCAAAAGGTAGTTCGGCAAGGCCAGGCACGCTTGGTGCGTGCGCCAAGCGTACAGCACACTATACATGTGAAGCTCATAACCATTAATGTATCCGAACCGGTGTACCGGGATCTGAAGCGCCTGGCCAGAGATCAGGACCGGACCGCGTCGGAGGTCATCCGCGAGGCGATGGCGGAATACCGCGAACGGCGGCGCAATCCCGGACGGAGCCTCGCCGATCTGGCTCCGATCTCACTCGGCAAAGTGATCCGGCCGCTACGGGTCGGCGACGATCTTCTGGGCGAGATGCTGCACGATGCTCGGGGTTGACACCACATTCCTGGTCGAGGTCGAGGTGGTCGAACTCGCCGCGACCTACCACGCCGCTGGCATCACCGGCCTGCTGTCCACCAACGCCCGCGACTTCACGCCGTTCGGGGTGTTCGACGTGGTCAAGTACTGAACGGTCAAGCGCACAGCACCGGGTGGATTCTACGGCGCAGCACCTGTAAGGTCCGCGCCATGCTTGAGTTCCTCAAAGATCTGAAACGAAGCCACGACTGCGGTGCCCTGCGCGATACCGACATCGGCAAGCAGGTGGTGCTGCTCGGCTGGGTCAACGCCCGGCGCGACCACGGCGGCTGCGTGTTCATCGATCTGCGCGACCGCGGCGGCCTCACCCAGATCGTGTTCGAGGCCACCACCGGCCAGGAGGCGCACGCGCGCGCGGGCGAATTGCGCTCCGAGTTCTGCATCGGCATCACCGGCACCGTGCATGATCGGGGCACCTTCAAGAATCCCAATTTGCCGACCGGCGCGATCGAGGTTCACTGCGACAACCTGACCATTTTCTCGCACTCCGAAACGCCGCCCTTCGAGATCGCCGGCGCGACCACCGCCAACGAGTCCATCCGCCTCAAGAACCGCGCCCTCGATCTGCGGCGCCCCTCGCTGCAGAAGAACTTCCTCCTGCGCTCGCAGCTTTATCAGACGACGCGGCGGGTGCTCACCACGCACGGCTTCCTGGAAATCGAAACGCCCTTCATGGTCAAGTACACCCCGGGCGGCGCGCGCAACTTTCTCGTCCCCTCGCGCCTGAACCCCGGCACCTTCTACGCGCTGGCCGAGTCGCCGCAGATCTTCAAGCAGTTGTTCATGGTGGCGGGCTTCGACCGCTACTTCCAGATCGTCCGCTGCTTCCGCGACGAAGATCTGCGCCAGGATCGGCAGCCCGAGTTCACGCAGATCGACCTTGAAATGAGCTTCGTCGTCGAGAGCGACGTGCAGAACGTGATCGAGGATCTCATGTCGGCCATCTGGCGCGACGTTCTGCACCTCAACGTGTCGCTGCCCTTTCCGCGCCTGCCCTACGCCCTTGCCATGGCGAAGTACGGCTCGGACAAGCCCGACCTGCGCTTCGATCTGCCGCTGTGCGACTTGACCGAGGTCGTGCGCAAGCACGACGGCGGCAACGTGGATTTGCTCAAGTCGATCATCACCGCCAAGCCCGGGCAGGAGCCCGGCGTCGGCGTCGTCAAGGGCTGGCGCCTGCCCGCCGCGCAGGCGAAGAACCTGTCGCGCACCGACCTCGACAAACTCGAAGACTTCGCCAAGGGCTTTGGCGCCCGCGGCCTTGCACGCGCCCGCATCGCGGCGGGTGGTGCGTGGACGCAGGCGGGGATGAAGACCATGACCGATGCCCTGCGCCTGGACATCAACGCCACCGCGGGTGTCGGCGACGACGACATCCTGTTCATGCAGTTTGGCCCGAAGAAGATGGTGAACACGGTCCTCGGCGCCCTGCGGCTGCACCTGGCCGATCGCCTGGGCCTCATTCCGAAGGACAAGTGGAATTTCTGCTGGATCACCGAGTTTCCGCTGTTCGAGATCGCCGACGACGGCAAGCTCGGAGCGGCGCATCACCCCTTCACGTCGCCCATGCCCGAGGATCTTGAGCGCCTCGAATCGGCGCCCGCCACGGTGCGCGCCCGCGCGTATGACCTCGTGCTCAACGGCAACGAGATCGCCGGCGGATCGATCCGAATTCACCGCGGCGACGTGCAGTCGCGCCTGTTCTCGGCGCTCGGCCTGACCGAAGAGGACGCTCGCGCCAAATTCGGCTTCTTGCTCGATGCGTTCAAGTACGGCCCGCCACCGCACGGCGGCATCGCGGCCGGACTCGATCGCCTGGCGATGTTGCTGTGTGGCGCTGAATCCCTGCGCGATGTGATTGCCTTCCCAAAGACGCAAAAAGGCACCGACCTATGCACCGACGCGCCCGGCTCCGTGTCGGCCCGTCAGCTCGACGAGCTGCACATCGCGCTCAAGGCATGACCACGGGCCCAAGCCCACCCTGGCGCGCCGGGGCAATCGCGCGTCTTGCCGAATCCGGCGACGCCGATCCGTTTGATGTCCTGGTGGTGGGTGCCGGTGCCACCGGAGCCGCGATCGCTCGCGATGCTGCCCTGCGCGGCCTGCGCGTGGCGCTGTGCGATCGGGGCGACTTCGCGGGGCAGACGTCCAGCCAGTCGTCCAGGCTGATCCACGGCGGCCTCCGCTACATTCAGTACGGCGATCTCGAACTGGTGTTCGAGGGCCTGGCCGAACGGCGACGCCTGATGTCGGTCGCGCCGCATCTGTGCCGTCCGGTCGAGTTTGTCTTTCCCGCTTACCGCCACTCAAGGCCGAGCCTTGCGACGCTCGGCCTTGGCATCGGCATCTACAAAGCGCTCGCCCTGTGGCGCGCGCCTGCGGGTGGCAGCCGGATCGAACCGCACCAGGTATTCGAGATGTTGCCGTTCTTGCGCTCGGCCGGGCTGCGCGGCGCTCACACTTACGTCGACTGCCAGACCGACGATGCCCGCCTCGTCCTGGAAAACGTGCTCGACGCCCAGGCCGCCGGAGCGGTTGTCGCGTCCTACGTTGAGGTCGAACGTGGCCCCGAAAGCGGGCGCTGGCGGCGGCTGCGCCTTGCAGATCGTCTGACAGGCGATGAATTCCACATCGCGGCGCGCGCGATCATCAACGCAACTGGCCCGTTTTCGGACGCCTGGCTTGGCGGTCCGCCGGCGCTGCGACCCACGCTGGGCGTGCATCTCGTGGTGGACGCCGGGCGTCTGCCCACCAACGGGCGGGCGGTGGTGATTCATTCACCGCGCGACGGCCGCCTGATGTTCGTTCTCCCCGCCGGACACAGGACCATCGTCGGCACCACCGACACCGACTTCCGCCCGCGCGATCAGGGAACGCCGCCCTCGCCTTCCGACGAGATCCGCGCCCGCCGCGAGGACATCGCTTACCTGCTGGATGCCGCCAACCACGCCTTTCCCCCCGCCCGACTGGTGCCGGGTGACGTCCTGGCGACCTTCGCGGGCCTGCGCCCATTGCTGGCCAGCAGCGCGGCATCTCCGTCCGCCACCTCGCGCGAACACGACATCTGGATTGACGACCACGGCGTCCTCAATGTCGCCGGCGGAAAACTGACGACGATGCGCCGCATGGCGCAAGAGGGCGTCGACCAGCTGGTCGAGTTGCTGCGCGCTCGTGGCGTCGACCGGCCCATCGGCCGCTGCGTGACGCGGCACGCGCCATTGCCGGGCACCGCAACGCCGCTCCCCACCCTGGAGGACCACGAGCTTGCGCCCGACGTTCGATCGCATTTGCTCGACTCATACGGTGCGCGCGCCGCGATGGTGCTTGCGATTGCGGTCGGCCGCGACGATCTATGTGCCCGCCTGGTACCCGACCTGCCCTACCTGCGAGCCGAGATCGTGTTTGCCGCACGCCACGAGCTCGCCGTCGAAGTGGACGACGTGCTGCGCCGCCGCGTGCCGCTGTTCCGCCAGATGGACGATCAGGGACTCCGCGTGCTCGACGACGTGGCCGCCATGCTTGCGCACGAATTCAACTGGAGCGCCGCCCGCAGGGATTTCAGCGTCGCCGCGTATCGAAAGGTGGTCGATCTTTCGCGCCGCTGGCAGCTCGACTAGCTGAAACCTTGCTGAAACATGGCGTTATCCTGACGATCCCAAGGTGCGAAATAGTTTTCGCATTGCAAAAACACTAACTATTTCAAATGGTTAAACGACTGATCGCGGCGCATGAAGCCAAGGTGCCTGCCGGCATGGGGTCTGTGGCAGGTGACCGGGACGCCACGCTGCGTAGCCAGCTTCGCGCAAATGCCCCAAAAAGTTATCCACAGGAAGTGATTTCAGCTACTTACGAGACATTTGACCATGGCATGAAACCTGCTGAACATGGCGGTCAACCTTCATGGAGGAGGGTTCCATGGCACAAGCTCTTGCAATCCGCGAAACCAGTACAGCCATCCCAAATCGGGAGCGCGCCCTTAAGATCCTGTCCAAGTCGATATACAAAGAACTGCGTCAGAACGGTTACGAACCCAAGCAAATCGTTGCCCTTGCCACCGAGATCATTGGTCTCGTGACGACCGACATCAGGGGAGAGGGAAGACTCGACTAGCTGGCTGTCTCGACCGTTTGCCTTACAAGGGCCCCGGATCAGGCGATCCGAGGCCCTTTTTGTTTGCAGCGAGGTCTGGAACACGCTCCGGGATCTGTGTAGAACACGCCGACCCGCATGGCCATCAAGACGATTTCCGACCTCGACCTCGCCGGACGAAGAGTCTTCCTCCGGGTTGATTTCAACGTGCCGCTGACCCCTGCGGGCGGCGTCGCCGATGCCACGCGCATCCGCGAGAGCCTGCCGACGATTCGACTGGCGCTGGAGAAGGGCGCGCGGCTGGTGCTGGCGTCGCACCTGGGCCGTCCCAAGGGCAAGCCCAACCCCGAGTTCTCGCTTGAACCGGTGGCCGCATTCCTGGCCGACGCGCTCAAGCGCGACGTGGCGCTCACCGACGAGCCCGCAGGCGACGGCGCGCGGAAGGTCGTCAGCGATCTGCGCGAAGGCCAGGTGGCGCTGCTGGAAAACCTGCGCTTTTCGCCGGCCGAGGAAGCGAACGAGGATGTGTTCGCGCGCGAGCTTGCCAGCTACGCCGACGTGTACGTCAACGATGCGTTCGGCACCGCGCACCGCGCGCACGCCTCGACCGTCGGCATGGTGAAGTACGTGTCGACCAGGGGCACCGGGTTGCTCATGGACAAGGAGATCCAGTTCCTGGGCAAGCTGCTAGGCGAGGTCGAGCGGCCGTTCGTGGCCATCATCGGTGGTGCCAAGGTGTCGGACAAGATCGGCGTGCTCGACCGCCTGCTTGACCGCGTCAACGCCCTGTACATCGGCGGCGCGATGGCGAACACGTTCTTGAAAGCCAGGGGCGGACGGCTCGGCCGGTCATTGCTCGAAGAAGACAAGCTGCCGATCGCCCGCGCATTCCTCAAGCGCGCCGAGAACCGCGGCGTCGAGGTCCGCCTGCCGCGCGATCTGGTGGCTGCCGCGGGCACCAAGGCCGACTCCGGCAAGGTCTGCACCGCGATGGACGTGCCTGAGGATCTCGCGGCACTCGACATCGGCCCCGAAACCGCGCGCGACTTCGCCGAGGGCATCGGCCGCGCCCGCACCATCTTGTGGAACGGCCCGATGGGCGTGTTCGAGTCGGAACCTTTCGCGGCGGGCACGCTGGCCGTGGCCAGAGCGATGGCAAGTGCCACCTCCGCGCTGACCGTGGTGGGCGGAGGCGACTCGGTCGCGGCGGTGGCCAAGGCGGGCGTCACCGATCGCATCACCCACATTTCCACCGGGGGCGGTGCCTCGCTCATGTTCCTCGAAGGCAAGTCTCTGCCCGGCCTCGTCGCGCTCGAGCAATAGCACCTTTGGTTACAACGATGGCAAACCGACCGTTCTTCTGTGGCAACTGGAAATTGTGGGGCAACCTCGCCGAGTCTGTCGCCCTGGCGACTGGCGTGCGCGACGGTGTGCGCGGGGTGGAACAAGCGGACGTCGCGGTGGCACCCGGATTCCTGGCGATCGACCGCGTGACTCAGGCCATGAAAGGCAGCGCCGTCGGCGTCGCCAGCCAGGATTCGTACTGGGAAACCAGGGGCGCGTTCACCGGCCAGGTCGCGGTCGCCCAGATCGCCGACGCTGGAGCGACCTACGTGATCATCGGCCACTCCGAGCGCCGTCAGCTTTTCGGCGAGACCGACGCCGACGTCAGCCGCAAGACCGGCGCCGCCATCGCGGTGGGACTCGTCCCCATCGTGTGCGTCGGCGAGACCCTGGCCGAACGCGATTCAAACGAGACGCTGACCCGCGTTGGCGCGCAGCTTGATCGCGTGCTTGGCGAGCTTCCGGCCACGCTGCCCAGGCCCATCATCGTCGCCTACGAGCCGGTGTGGGCGATCGGCACCGGGCGCAACGCGACCCCGGCCCAGGCACAGGAAGTTCATCAGTTCATTCGCTCGCGCCTGGCCACGAAGTTCGGCGTGGGCGCGGCGGGCGGGCGCATCCTGTATGGGGGAAGCGTCAAGCCCGACAACGTGGCAGGCTTGTTGTCCCAGGCCGACATCGACGGCGCGCTGGTCGGCGGCGCGTCGTTGACCGTAGACTCTTTCGTCGGCATCGTTAAGGAAGGAACCGCGGCATGTACACGTTCTTGATGGTCGTCTACGTTATCGTTTGCCTGTTTCTGATCCTGGTCGTGCTGCTCCAGGCGGGCAAAGGCGGCGGCATGGGGATCGCGTTTGGCAGCAGCGGCAGCCAGGCCGTGCTGGGATCGTCGGGCGCGGGCAACATGTTGACGCGCATCACGGCCATCTGCGCCACGATGTTCTTCGTCCTATCGCTGGCGCTGGCCTGGATGTCGAGCCAGCACGACTCGAAACGGCTGCAAGAACTTGCGGCCAAGAAGGCGGTTGCTGCCAAGGCACAAGAAGACAAGACCAAGGCGGCGCTGGCGGACCTCGACAAGGTGCGCAGCGCGATCGACAAGGCGACGGCGAAGGCCGGCGATGCAGGACCGGCCATTGGCACTGCGGGTGATGCAAGTGGGGCGGCTCCGGCGGGGCTGGGTCTGCAGATCGTCGAAACCAAGCCAGCCCCGAAGCTGCAACCGAGCAAGGCCACCGAGCCGAAGAAATAGCACCGGAGCGGTGCCATGCAACGCATCCCCTTCGTGAAGGTCGAGGGCCTCGGCAACGATTTTATCGTCGTCGACCTGCGTCCGGGTCGGCCAGCGGCCGCGATCCGCCCCGCGCCGTCGCAGCCCGAGGTCGCCAAGGCCATGTGCGATCGCCACTTCGGCGTCGGTGCCGACGGGGTGCTCGCGATTCTGCCGGGCGATCAAGGCGACGCGCGCATGCGGGTCATCAACTCGGACGGCAGCGAGCCCGAAATGTGCGGCAACGGCATCCGCTGCGTCGCCAAGGTGCTGTACGAAAGCGATCCGGCGCTGCGAAAACCGGCGTTGAACATCGACACGGGGGCGGGCTTGCTCAGTTGCGAGCTGGACGTGAGCGACGGTCGTGTGTCGGCGGTGGCGGTGCAGATGGGACGGCCGAAACTGCTGCGCGGGGAAATCCCGCTCGCAGGCCCGGCAACCGACCGCGCCCTGCGGACGACGGTGCGCGCATTGGATCGATCATTCACCTTCACGGGCGTCTCGATGGGCAACCCGCACGCCGTGATCTTCGTCGAAGACGCCAGTGCTGATCTGCGCGCGCTGGCCACGACGTTTGGCCCGGTGATCGAAAATGACCCGCTGTTCCCGAGACGCACGAACGTCGAGTTCGCCCGGATTCGTTCCGGCGCAAAACCCGAGATCGATCTGGTCGTCTGGGAACGCGGCGCGGGCCTGACGCTCGCCTGCGGCACCGGTGCCTGCGCCACCGTCGTGGCGGCGTGCCTTGAAGGCCGCCTGCAACCCGGGCACGAGCTCTCCGTTCACCTGCCCGGCGGAACGATGTTCATCACCGTCGCGCCCGAAACGACCGGCGCCGAACCGACCTACGCCGGCGTCAAGATGCGCGGGCCGGCGCGGATCGTGTTCGAGGGCGAGTTCGCGACGTCGTGACCGTGATGCCCCTGCCGTCCATTGGCAGTCCGCCCCCGGACCGCGACTTACGACTTACTCTGCGTCAATGCGGTAGATCGCCCCGCCGAGCGATATGACGTACAGCTCGCCGTTCGCGTCCTCGCCGAACGAGGCGACGTTCGGGAACGTGACCCCGCCTTCGCGCAAGTCGGCGGACAGCTCGACGAAGTTCATGGCCTTACCGTTGCACACGGACAACGAGTAGACCCGGCTCCCCGCGCTGTAGTCGCTGAAAAGATACCGCCCCCGCAATCCAGGAATGGCCGCGCCGCGGTATACATAGCCGCCGGTCACGCACTTACCCAGGGTGGGTGGGGAGTGCGTGTAGTCATAAATCGGCGGCACGAAGCCGGTCATGTTGCAGCCCACGCCGCCGCCTAGGCACTGGTTCCCCTCCATCACACGCCAGCCGTAGTTCTTGCCGCCCGCCCCCCGCGCCGCGTAGTTGATCTCCTCGCGCGCGTCCTGGCCGACATCGCCGATGTACAGATCCCCGTTGTCGCGGTCGAAGCTCCAGCGCCAGGAGTTGCGCAGTCCCCAGGCCCAGACCAGAGGATCGGCGTTGGGCGCGTTTCCGGACACGGGAGCGAAGCCGAATTCCCGACGATCGACGTCCAGGCGCAGAATCTTGCCGAGCCTCCGCATGAGATTCTGCGCGTTGTTGTTAGTGTCGTTGGCCCCGCCACCGTCACCGATGGAATCGTAGAGCATGCCGTCGGGACCAAACGCCATCATGCCGCCGTTGTGATTCCTGTTGCCAGGATGCGGTACATTGATCATGGTGCGCAGCGCCTGGTCGGCGATATTCGGATCTGCGGAGCGTTTCCCTTCCGCCAGCGTGATTGAATAATCAGTGTTGGTGTAATGGACGAAAAACCGGCCGTTGCTCGCGTAGGCCGGGTGAAACGCAATCCCGAGCAGCCCGCCCTCCTCATCATTAGTGGCAATCCCGCCTACGGTCAGAAACGGCGTAGTCTGCCCGACAATGCGTACCCGGCCGAGCTTCTCCACGATGAAAAGCCGACTTTCACCCGGGGGCTGAGTCAAGAACACGGGGGACATGTAGAGCGTGGGGTTGATGCGTGTCAGCTTGAGCTTGGGTGGTACCGCCATGGCATTGCACGCGCCCACGCCGCCCACTCCCGTGCCCCCCGTACCGCCCAAG
>CAYSKR010000133.1:0-10454 GCA_964431675.1 uncultured Myxococcales bacterium | reverse complement strand
TCCTGGCTTCATGCGACAGCCTGGTGCGAGAAGCCGTGGGGCGGTGAGAACGCCTCTTTAAACGATTTCCCCCAAACAGGTCATCCTCGATGATCTGTTTGGGGGAAATCCATTACACTATCCGCCTGCATGGGCTACACTCCTTGATGCTTGATGCTCGCCGTTGGTAGCGGAAGGCTGCTCGTACCGTGAATAGGCTGAATACACCTTTCCTTTTAGTCTGGCTTCTCTCGTTCGGGAGCGGCGCTTTGCATGCTGCATGCTCTTCGAACTCAAGGCCGGACGTGGCCGCAGTCCCCGATGCCAGCCCGAACGCGGAATCTGTGGTCGGTCCCGCGCCCCTTCGCAGGTTGAGCAACAGCGAGTACCTGAACGCGCTTCACGATCTCTTTCCCGGACAACACCCAACGTTGCCCGCGTTGCCCAACGACACTGTCGTGGCGGGTTTCGACAACTCGGCGAACGTTCAGGAACCGTCCGACGTGCGAATCGCGCGCTACGAAACCATCGCCAACCTATTTGCGGACGGTGCCACCGGCGATGCTGCCGCCATCTCCGCGCTCGTGGGATGCGACAACTGGAGCACCCCTGAGCTCGCAACCGCCTGCGCGCAGGGATTCATTTCGACCGCCGGTGCGCGCGTCTTCCGGCGACCCTTGACGGAGGTGGAAAATTATCGCTTCAAAAACCGTTTTGCTACGTGGAGGGGCGCGCTGGACTTCGAAGCGGCGGTTCGGTTGACGTTGAGCGCCTTGCTTCAGTCCCCGCAGTTCCTTTACCGTCCGGAGCCGCGGCCCATGGCAAGGGAAACCAGCGCCACCGCGGTGGACGCGGTTGAGCCGTACGCGATGGCAAGCCGACTCTCGTTTCTTTTGTGGGAAAGTATGCCGGACGACGACCTGCTCGCCGCCGCTGCAAACGACGCGCTGAGGACCGAGTCTCAGATCCGCGTCCAGGGCGAGCGAATGTTGAGCCATGCCCGCGCGCGGCGCGTTTTTTGGAGCTTCCATCGTCAGTGGCTCGGTCTTGATCGCATTTTTGAGGACGAGCACCTCGTACGCACCCCAGAAGTCGATCCCAAGTGGGGCGCGGCAAGTCAGGCATCCGCGCTCACCGAGGCCAAACTCTTCGTCGAAAACACGCTCATGACCGCCGGATCATTTCGAGACCTGCTTACCAGCCCGCGCGCGTGGGTAAACGGTGAGATGGCACGCATCTACGGCGTGACCGCCCCAGCGGATGCCTCGGTGTTTACCGAGGTGTCCCTGCCCGGCACAGAGCGGGCCGGGCTTCTCACGCGCGCCGCCTTCCTCGCGTCATATTCGCACCGCGGAGCAACCTCTCCACCCATTCGTGGCAATGCACTGCAACTCCAGTTGCTCTGCTGGTCCCCGATGCCACCTCCGCCAGACGTGGATCTCACACCGCCGGTTGCCGATCCAGGCCAGGGCCCAAGCACAAACCGTGCGCTTTTTGCGACCCGCACCAGCCCGGCCGCTTGCCGCGGGTGCCACACCAGCCTTAACGGCTTTGGCTTCGGACTGGAGAACTATTCCGCGTCAGGGGCTTACCAGACCACCGATCACGGACTTCCCGTCGACGCCAAGGGCGCAATTCACTACACGGATGTCGATCAGACCTATGACGGCGCGGTTGCGCTTTCACAAATACTCAGCCGAAGCAGGGTGGTGCATCACTGTGCCGCCGAGCGGTGGGTGCGCTACGCCCTGGCCCGCGCACCTATCGAGGCCGAGCTTCCGCTGGTGGACAAGTTGACCGATGGACTCATGGCCAGCAACGGCAATCTCCGGACGCTGTTGCTCGACATTGCGACGGCACCGACCTTTCGTATGCGGCGAGTGGACAGCCAATGAACATGAAATTCCGACGTCGGCAGATGATGAAGGCGCTTGGACTTGGCACACTGTCCAGTCTAACGACCGGCTTGTCGCGCGCGGGTGCGGGGACCATTCCGTCTCGCATCGTTTTCTTCGTTCAACCGCACGCGCACGTACCCGTGGCATGGAAGATGCCCATTCCGGACGGCCCCACTGATCGATTTGCGGAACGCCCGTTGGCCGCCCTCAAGCCGGAGGAGTTTGGCGAAGCGCTTCGACCGTTGCATGCCTTCCGGAATCGCTTGATCTTGATCGAGGGATTGGCCCACACCACGGTGCTGGAAGACATTGCCCAGATTCGCAAAGTGAAGGGTGACGCCAACAGTCATCAAATCGCCGTCGCGGGTTTGTTGACGGCGGTTCGATCGGCCAATCACGGTGGCGGAGGGAGATCCCTGGATCAGGAACTGGCCATTCGCACGGGTGGCGCCGGCCGCTTCGGCTCGCGTGTGTACGGCAGTGAATATGTCCCCAACCTCACGGTTTCTCCGTTTGCGTTTCTCGGTGCCGGTCAAGGGGCACCCATGGTTCTCGATCCCGCGACCGCATTCGCCGACCTTCTTGGCCACTACGTTCCTCCGCCGGTGGCTGGACCGAAAACACGCGCAGATCTGCTGCGTGCGATGCGCCCCTCGGTCCTGGACTCGGTCGCCCAAGAATACGATGCCATCGGTCGGCAACTTGATTCCGACGGCCGGAGGAAGCTGGAACAGCACCGCGACTTGGTGCGGCAGATGGAGTTGAGTCCGATGGCCATCGAGACTCCCGCTCCGATGAAGTGCGACACGACGTTCAATGGCATGGACAACAAGATCACACAGTTCATGCGGCTCATCCGGATGGCCTTTGCCTGCGATCTGACCAGGGTCGTGACGTACGTCGCTCCGGTGCCGCAGCCCACGGAATTCGGATATCCCGCGTCAGCCAACGTGCATGCCAGCTATGCGCACGCCTCCGTCGCCAATCTTACCGCGTGCGGCCAGACGTTTTCGCCGACGGCCGAGCGGGCAATGATCGACTTGGGGGCCTTCTACGCGCGCCACTTCGCGGTTCTTCTGAACGAGCTCGATTCAATCCCCGAAGGGCCGGGCACACTGCTGGACCACACTGCTGTCGTGTGGATCAGTGAACTCGGCAAGCCGACGCACCAACACGACGACGCATTCACCCTGGTCGCTGGTGGCTGCAACGGCTACTTCAACACTGGCCGTTATGTCCGCTATCCGAAGAACATCACGAGCCCCCTGGTCGGCGAGCCCAAACTTGGCCCGGGGCACAATCGCTTCTTTGTCAGCCTCATGCAAGCAATGGGTCAACCGGACAACAGCTTCGGCATGACAACCGCGACCGGATCCGATGGCAGCACAATCTCACTTTCCGGGCCATTGACCGAATTGCAGCGACGGTAGATTTGAAGAGGTCCGCCCGGTCAAGTATAGCGTTACGTCGCGGGCCGCGGCCGCCGATGATGAGCTGTGAGCTTGTCGCCAACGTTCGCCAGCCACTGCTCGAGCACGCTGCGGGCGAGCGTCGTGTGGCCCACGCCCCGCTGCTTGGCGAGGGTCCGCAGCGCCTCGAAGTCATCCTTGGAGAGGCGAAGCGCGATCTGCTCGGTGCGGGTCGGCCGGATCTCGACATCGAGTTCTTCGAGTTCGCTCGCGAGCTCCTCGACGCTGTGCTTGGACCAGAATGCCCGCTCATCACGGTCGTTTCGGAACCTTGGGACCTTCGTCTTCTTCGCGGGCATCATCGTCCTCCCTTGCTGCGGCACACCAGAATGGTATGCATTGCGCGTTGGCCGATTACCGGGCGCCCTTGACGAACGCCCGCCGTTCCGCGGACCAGTGCTCGAGGTCAGCAACATGGCGACGGGTGCGTGCGGTCTCTACGCCGGCGAGATCCCGCATTTCGGCGGGATCGGCCTCGAGGTTGAACAGCCGCGTGCGGCCTGCGTCGGGGTCGTGAATCACTTTCCAGCGGCCCTCGCGCAGGCCGAGCAGGGTCCGGTTCCAGTCCGTGGAGAAGCGCGCCACGCGCGCCTGCCCCTCAAGGAGCGAGCGTCCCTCGAAGGTCGGCAACGACATCCCCAGGAGCGCGAGCAAGGTCGGTGCCAGATCCACGGCGCTCGCGATCTGTGGCGCGCGCAGCGGCGGAAACAAGCCTGGCGCGGCCAGCACCAGCGGCACGCGCACGTTTTCTTCATAGAGCTCCAGGCTGTGGGCAACGTTGGCCTCGTGCTGCAAAAACGCCTCCCCATGGTCGCCGTAGATCGCCCACAGCACGCGGTCCGCGAGAGCACGGGCCTGCACGCCGCGGATCAGCGCGCCGAGGGCAAGGTCGCCTTTGAAGAGGTCCGCCCGGTAGCGATCAATTGACCGCTCACCCAGAAACGGCGAGGTCACGGCGGGCCCGGGAGAGGAATAAGGATGATGACCCGCTATCGGCAGGTACATGACGAAGAAGGGCGCACCAGGTGGCCCGGCGTCAATGAACGCCAGGATCCGATCAACCGTGGCGCGGTCCTCGGTGCCGAAGCTCGATTCGTACGGACCGCCCACGCATCCCGCGTCGCACAACTGGTCAAAACCACGAGCTCGCACGATGTGTTCCATGCCGAGGTACACGAACCGGCCGGAGTGAAACATCCCGGTGCGGTAGCCTGCGGCCTTGAACGCCTGTGCCAGGGATGCGCAAGGCAGCGTCTTGGCCGCGTAATTTTCCGCCATCGTATGCACACCCACAGACACGCCGCAGAGCACCGACCAGAGGCCCTTGATGCTCTCCGGGTACGACGTGTAGGCGTGGTCGAAGACCAGCCCATTTTCGCCGAGGCTGGTGAGGTTGGGCGTGGGATCAGGCCCGCGCGCGCCGTACAGGCCAAGGTACATCGCGGCGGTTGATTCGAGCGCCACCACGATCACGCTACGGCCCCTGGCCATCCCAGCCAGGAAGGACAGATCGCGGGCCTCCCCCTCGGCCGCGGTTGCGGTGCGCGCGGATCCCACAATCGCCGGACGCGGCGCTCCACGGCTGGCCTGCCAGCTTGTCGCGAGCAACGTCACAATCGCGTTGCGATGCAAGCCCAGGGTTTCGACTCTCTGCTCCGCCCAGGGGCCCGCGGCCACGAGCCCAACCAACGCCGCGCCCGCCGCCAGCCGGGCGCCTCGCGCCCTGGTGCCAAACCGCGACAAGAGCAGTGGTGCCGCCACCGCCACGGCCAGCACGAGCACCGTGGCCGCGACCGTTGGCCCGGTCACGTACGTCGCGATGGAATCTGCGATGGCGCCGCCGGCACCGGCGAGGAGTTGGCGGGTGAGCGGTGTCGAGAGCACGCGCGCCACGCCCACGTTGACCGCGGTGTAGGTCGCCGCCACGGCGTAGATAGGCAGGCAAACGAACACGAGCAGGTGCCGCGAGTCGGCAAAGCGACGTCCGATGAACGCGGCGAGACCGGCGCAGGCGGCGAAGCCAAGCGCCAGGAGCGCGTCCTGGTACAATAGCGCCACCAGCGCGAGCGGACGGCGGAGTCCGGCGCCACCGCCATCGGCCCAGCGCAGAGCCACGACCGAGGCCTTGGCCGTGGCCGCCATGGCGAACATCGCCAGGCCCGCCGCCATGGCCCGCGAGGCAGGTGCGTCAACACGATCCTGCGACGAAGCCAGCGCGGGAGTGACGGAGGCGTTATCTTTGTACCTAATCGGCCAGGGCGGCATAGTACTTAGTCAAGGAGACTATCACCATGAAACTCATCATCATCACGTTCACGTTCCTGTCCATGGCCTTGCTTTTACCCCAGGGTGCGGAGGCAACCAGTTTTATGCCGGTTGCGGCGAGACCCCAAAAGGTGCTCGTTATTGAGCCCGGTCTTGATCAGGCATTGCGCGTACAAATCCATGGGTGGATCCTCGTCGGCGCAGATTCGTCGGAGAGCGGTATGTCGACCTCGAATGCTGGTAGCGGTTGCGGCTATCTTTACTACCACTGTCCTGCGGGCAAGGAGTCGATCTGCCGCATGCAATGGTCCGATATAGATAAAGCCGCACGAGAAGGACGCTGTGTCCAATTTGGCATGTACGATAGGAGTATAAGGGTACCTGGTGACAGTGACCAAGGTCGGCTTCGACCATTTACAGAAGCAGTGGCTAAGCCGGATGAATACAAGATCGGAATGGGAGTAGCCGTTCGCGACTGTACCGGCAGCGTTGGCGTATATGACACTACCATGAAATACGGGGCCGCTTGTACATTAACGTCACCGACTGACGCCGCCGCGCCGTCGCCCGACGCCGCCACCGCCACGCCGCGCGACGCCAGCCCGCCGCGCGACGCCAGCCCGCCGCCCGACGCCGCCACCGTGTCGCCGCCGCCCACCACCATCACCACCCCGCCCATCACCACCCCGCCCGCCGCCACCGCGCCCCCGGCCAGCAAGCCAGCCTCGGACACCGGCAAAGGATCATCCGGGTGTAACGTCGCCCGCGGTGCGGTCTCGGGCTCATGGGCACCCGCTTGCCTGGTTCTCGGTGCCATGATCGCCCGGCGGCGCAGGGCTACTCGCAAGTCCTGACCCGGGGGCATTCATGCGCCACAAGCGCGATGGGTTGTTGCTTGGCGCGGCCGCGCTTGTAGGCGCGGCGCTGGTGGCGGGCATGGTGCTCGCTGCCAGCGCCGCGTCTTTCGCCATGTACGCCATGGTCGCGATCGCGGGCGCGGTGGGCATGTGGTGGGGGTCGAACACGTTCTCGCACATCCATCTGCACACCCCTTTGTTTCGCTCCAGGATCGCCAACGGCGGCCTGTCCCTGGGCTTTACCCTGCTGCTCGGCGTGCCGCAGTCCTGGTGGCGGCACAGACATCTGGCGCACCACGCGGGCCTCTCACCGGCGCCTGCGCCACGGCCGCCGGTCCTGCGCGCCACGCTCGGCGAGGCCGCGCTCCTCGGCGTCCTATGGGCCACGCTCGCGGTCGCCGCGCCGCTGGCGTTTCTGGGTGCGTACCTGCCGGGCTTCCTGCTCGGCCTCGGGCTCTGCGCCTTGCAGGGCCACTACGAGCACGCGCGCGGCGCCGCTGGCGTGGACCACCAGGGATGGCTTTACAACCTTCTGTGGTTCAACGACGGGTACCACGCGGCCCACCATGTTCGGCCATCGGCCCATTGGAGCACCCTCGGCCCAGTCGCCGACGCTGCCCGGCCGAGCAGATTCCCTCCGGCGCTGCGCTGGCTCGAGTCGGTCGGCGCGCTTGCCAACCTCCTGGCGGCGTTCTTCATCGCACGCCTCGAACGGCACACCACCGGTTCGGCGGCGGTGCGGCGGTTTCTGCTGCGCACCCACCGGCGTGCGCTCGCGCGCCTGCTCGCGCAAGCGCGACCGCAGCCCACAATTCGCGCCCTGGTGGTAGGCGGCGGCTTGTTTCCGCGCACGGCGCTGCTGCTGCGCGAGCTTCTGCCCGACGCCACCGTGACCATCGTGGAAGAAAATCCTGTACACATCGCCATCGCGCGCCGCTTCCTGCTCCAGGCGGGCGTGCCGGAATCCACCGTACGCTTCGTCACGGGCCGATTTCCAGACGTGCCGGGCGAGTTCGATCTGGTGATCGTACCGCTCGGGTTTCGGGGCGACCGCGAGGCGCTCTACGCCGCGCCGCCCGCGCCAATCATGCTCATCCACGACTGGCTCTGGCACCGCCGGGGTGCCGCGGGCGCTCTTGTAAGCCCGTGGCTCGCCAAGCGCGTAAACTTGGTGCAAGGATCACCAGGGTGGACAGCAAGCCTAGAAGCCAGGCGCAGCAGCCAATCGCGCGTATTGGCCTTGCGCCCAGCGTGCTCGACGGTTTTGCCCGCAGCGACAAGGACGCCTTTCTGATGGTGTACGAGGCATACGCTCCACGCCTGCGGTCCCTGGTGGCGCGCTTCTTCGACTCGGCCTTTGAACGCGAAGAGGCGACCCAGGAGATCTGGCTGCATGTGCATCGCAACCGCCAGGTCTTCGACCCGGAACGCGGGGAACTCGGGGCGTGGCTGTACAAGGTCGCGGGCAACCGCTGCAAGGAGCTCGTGCGGGCCAAGGGACGGCGGATCGATCCCTCCGATACGCTGGGCGAAGAAGCTCTGGTCGCGCCCGACAACCCGGAAGCGGATGCGGCGACGGCACGCGCGCGCGGCACCATCACCGACTTCTTGCACACCCTGCCGCCGGACCAAGCGCGGATCTTCGAGCTGTCGTTTCTGGAGGACCACACGCTCGAAGAGGTGGCCGCGACACTGGGCGTTCCCCTGCGTAGAATCAAGTACCTGCGCAGCAAGATCTTCGCGCGGGCCGTGGCGAGTCGCGAGCTGCGCGCGGCCCTTCTGGAAAGGCCTGCATCGTGAGCCTGTGGCTCCACAAACGGGCGATCCTGCGCGCGGCGGCGGGCGAGCTGGCGCCCGAGCAGGAACACGGCCTGCGGGATCACCTGCGTGGCTGCGGCCGCTGCCATGCCTACTACGACCGCGCGGCCGAAACCATGGCGGCGCTCGGACCGGGAGGACGCCTGGTCGCGCACGGCCGCGAGCGGGCGCGGCTGCTCGCGGCGCTGGACGGACCCGCAGCGGCGGGCATCGCGGCGCGCGCGGCGACTATCCGGCGACCGCTGCGCGTGCTGCCCTGGCTCCTCCTGCCAGCGGCGGCTGCGGCCACCCTGGCCCTGTGGCCACGGCCCGCGCCCGAAAATGACATTGCCTGGCGCGGAGTGGCCGAGAGCGCGGCCTACGAGCCGGCGCTGCACCTGCTCGTGTACGCGAGCCGCAAGCAGCCCGACGGCCGCGCGCTCGATCCCGTGCGGCTGACCGCGGATCTGCCAGGTTCGGGCGAGGGCCAAGTCTCACGCAGAGACTATCTGCAATTCGGTTACCGAAATCTCGACGGCGAGGCCTTCCTCGTGGTTCTTGGGTTCGATGGACGCGGGCGAGTGCATCAGTATCTCCCGCGGCCGGGCACGGCTCCCCTGCGCCTTGAGCCCGCGCCCGGGGCCAGGTCGGTCGGCGCGAGTCTCGATGTGGCCAAGGCCCACGATCCGGGTCAGGTGCAGGTTCTGGCTCTCATCACGCCCGCGCCGCTCGACGCGGACGATCTGGCAAGGCGCCTCGGTGCGGCCAAGAACCGGGAGCAAGTGCTGCGCGCGGTCGCACCGGACGCGCGCCGGGTCGGCGGCACGCTGGTGGTGACGCCATGACAAGGCACCTGGTCGGGCTCCCTCGGCTGGGATGCGCTCTGGCTCTCGCGGTCACGGCCTCCGGTGCCGCGCCGATCGCCTTGCCGGACGCGCGGCTGCCCGAGATTTACGCTGTCGTGATCGGCTGGAACGGAGGTGGCGCGGGGTTGCCGCCGCTGCAACATGCCGACGATGACGCGATCAGGTTCGCGCGTTTCTTCAGAGGTCTTGGCGACAAGAGTCCGGCGAGCCGGGTGTGGCTGCTCGCGGATCCGGACGCGGACACCACCGCCGGGCTTTTGCGCGCGGGTCTGGACATGCCGCCACATGCCTCGCCCACGCGCCAGGCCGTGCTCGAAGCGCTTGCCGAAGTCGGCCAGCACGTGGGTACACGGGAGTCCGCCGCGGACCGGATCCTCTACGTGGTGTACGCGGGCCATGGTCTGCGCGGCCGCATCCTGCTCAAGCCCGAGGACGTCTCGGAAGCGGCGCTCACCGGGCACGAGCTGCGCGCCGCTCTCGCCGAGCTGGCGGCCAAAGCACCCGGGTTGCGGATGTTTCTTTTCCTCGACGCCTGCCGATCACAGAGCCTATTCGTGGACCGGGACGGCGACGCGGGCCCCGATCTCCATAGCCAGGTGAGGGATCTCGAACGGCGGGCCGGGGCGCTACGCCTCGGCGTGCTGACCGCGGCTTTTTCCGGAAAACCCGCGGCCGAGCTGAAGTCGCTCGGCGCCGGATCGTTCTCCCACGCCCTGCTCTCGGGCCTGGCGGGCGCGGCGGACGCGGACGGCAACGACGTGGTGTCCTTCGCCGAGCTGGCGGCCTTCGTCGCCATGAACACCGAGCGCCTGACCGGCCAGCGCCCCTGGTTCGATCCCCCGGGGGGCGACCTCGGTGCCAGGACCATCGATCACCGGGGGCGGCGGCCGCGCCTCGTGATCACGGCGTCCGAGGTCGGCCGCTACCTGATCGAATCCGCGGGCGGACCACCGGTGTTTGCCGAGGGCTTCAAGAACCCTGTCCAGCCGCTGCGGTTCGCTCTACCCCCCGGGCGCTACCGCCTGTTGCACCAAGGCGCGGACGGCCGCGCGGCCTTCGCGCCGGTGATACTCGCGGTTGACGCGGTTGTCGAAACCCAGGGCCTGGCCTGGACAACGGCCGGCGAAGCGCAACTCCGCGGCGGCACCGCCGACGGCGAGGCCGGGGAAACGCCCGCGTTCTTTGCCCCATTCACCTCCGAGGTGGTCGCCAGTCTCACCGCCGGGTACCAGGCCGGCCGCGAGCCTTCGGCCCAGGTCCGGCCAGGCCGCGCCATCTTCGGCCTCGCGGCTTCGGTGGGCGGCGTGCCGCTCGGGCTCGCGG
>CAYSKR010000132.1:0-13102 GCA_964431675.1 uncultured Myxococcales bacterium | reverse complement strand
GCCCGGCGCCATGCCCTTCCAGCTCCGTCCCGTCGCTGTCTTTTGCCTCTGCGTCCCCCCAAACCCCCGCTCGGTGCCCCGGCAAAGCCGCGCCACCGAGCCACTTTCTCCGACGGGATTCGGTCATGGGCGTGAACGGTTACAATTTTTGGATCACACGCTGGTAGAAATCAAAAAGGTTTCCTGACCAGGTCCCGTCCGGAACGATCCGATCAACCCAGCGGCCGTCCGCCTTCGCCTCCGGTCGCTCCTGGTAGTCCACCATGTAGTACGGAAACGCCTCCATGATCGCGGTGTAACGCCCGAACATCCGCACCACCTCGGCGTCTCGAACCAGGTAGTCGCCCTCGCCGTTGCGTATGTAGTGCGTGTCGGGTAATTAGTCTGCGACGAGCGGTGTCCGCAACGGCCGCTGTGTCCGGCGCATCGACGGGGACCGGCGCGTCATGCTCGTCGAGCATGGCCACGCTCATCAGACGGAGGTGGCACCGGTCTTCGGCTACGACGTGCGCAGTGTGCGGCGCTTCGGGCGGCGGTACGAGGGTGGTGGTCTGGCAGAGTTGCTGCGCGTGCCCGGCTACCCTGGACTCGGTAGCCGCGCGGTATCGTGGTAGGGCAGCCCGGCAATCATGAGGATCGTTATTGCCGGTTCGTCGGGGTTTATCGGCCGGGCACTGGCCGCGCGGCTCGAAAGCCACGGGCACGCCGTGGTGCGCCTGCGGCGGGTGCGCAGAGATGAGGCAACGGCAGCGGTCGTGACTTGGGATCCTGCCTCGGGGCGACTCGATCCCTCGGTGCTGACGGGCGCGGA
This sequence comes from uncultured Myxococcales bacterium, assembly GCA_964431675.1. Taxonomy (GTDB): domain Bacteria; phylum Myxococcota_A; class Polyangia; order Fen-1088; family Fen-1088; genus CAYSKR01. The sequence goes on along the minus strand of CAYSKR010000132.1, from coordinate 12,291 downwards.
CGCGGTCGTCAATCTATGCGGCGCGAACATCGCGGCTGCTCGCTGGACCGCGCGCCGCAAGCGCCTTCTCCTCGAAAGCCGCGTCGGGCCCACGGCGCTTCTTGCCCGCGCAATCGCCGCGCTTGGCGGGTCGGCACCGGTGTTCCTGAGCGCCTCGGCGATCGGGTACTACGGTTCGGGCGGCGACGGCGACATGTTCGACGAGGGTGTCGGCCCAGGCGGTGATTTCCTGGCCGAGATCGCGGTCGCCTGGGAAGCCGCGGCGCGCCCCGCGGCCGATGCGGGCGCGCGCGTGGTCTACCCGCGCTTCGGAAACGTCCTCTCCCCCGAGGGGGGGATGCTGGCCCGGATACTCACGCCGTTCCGGATCGGGCTCGGTGGCCGAATTGGCAGCGGCCGGCAGTGGATGAGCTGGATCACGCTCGACGATGCGCTCGCCGTGCTTGAATTTCTGATCGAGGATCCCGCCTCGCGCGGCGCGTTCAACCTGACCGCGCCCGAGCCGGTCACGAACGCCGCCTTCGCAGCCGCGCTCGGCCGCGCGTTGTGCAGGCCCGCGGTGCTGCCGTTGCCCGCTCCCTTGATTTCTCTCGTGCTTGGCGAGATGGGTCGCACTTTGCTGCTCGCCGGTAGCCGCGTGCTGCCGCGCCGCCTGCTCGAAGCGGGATTTCGGTTTACGCAGCCCGCCCTTGGATCCGCGCTTGCGCAACTACTCGGCCCGGGACCCTAAGGCTTGTACCGGCTATACACATACACCGTTTGCCCCCATGTCGCTTCTTGGAATCTCCCTTCCCGATGTGGCCTGTACGCGCCTTCCCACCGGCGCGCCCGAGCTGAGTGCCGCGGCACCGGATCGCCAGGCGACCCTGGCGATCGCCGTGGTCGACGGCCTCGCGCCCCGGCTGCTGATCGTGGTCGCGATCTTCGTGCCGCAGATGGCGCTCGCCGCCTGGTGGCAGCGGCACCACGCCTACTGCCCGGTCGAGTGGCTGCTGCGCGCGCCTTGACCCGCTGGTCGATCACGCGAAGATAACTCGCGACCCCGGCGACAGGCCCACAGGCACCAGGGGTTCCGCAGCGACCGGTAAGTAGCTGAAGCCCCTGGGAATCGGCGCGCGCCCATTCCCAGGGGTATTTTTCTTGGCGAAAACTCGGGAACAAGCGCTGGAGCGATCCGCTTCCGGTTTAGTGTACGATGCCGCCACCCGAAGGAGTCTGCACCGTGGAAAATCAGAATCAGACACCGAGCGACCGCCGCCCCACCCCGATCCACTCCGTGCTGCCGTCTTCGCTGTTGGTGGTCGGCTCGGTCGCGTTCGACAGCGTGCAGACGCACACCGAAAAGCGCACCCAGATTCTGGGCGGAGCCGCGTCGTATTGTTCCGTCGCGGCATCGTTTTTCGCGCAGCCGCGCCTGGTGGGCGTCGTCGGCAACGATTTTCCCGAGGAACACGTCGCCTTCTTCAAGCACTGCGGCGTCGACGTCGCCGGCTTGCAACGGGCGGCGGGCAAGACGTTTCACTGGAGCGGCCGGTACTCGCAGGATTTCTCGAGCCGCACGACCCTCGACACGCAGCTCAACGTGTTTGCGGATTTCGCGCCGCGGCTTCCGGAAACCTGGCGCCAGTCCGAGCTGGTGTTCCTGGCCAACATCGATCCGACGCTGCAACTCGACGTGCTGGCGCAGGTCGAAAATCCGAGGTTCGTCGCCTGCGACACCATGAACTTCTGGATCGAAGGCAAGCGCGACGCCCTGGGGCACCTGCTCAAGAAAGTCGACATGCTGCTGCTCAACGATGAAGAAGCGCGGCAACTGTCGGGACAATCGGGGCTGCCGGCGGCGGCCCGCGCCATCCTGCGCATGGGGCCAAAGGCCGTCGTGGTCAAGCGCGGCGATGCCGGAGCCCTGCTGTTTCACGAGGCGGGCGTGTTCGCGGCCCCGGCGTACCCCATCGAGGCGGTCATCGATCCGACCGGCGCGGGCGACTCGTTCGCCGGCGGCTTCATGGGGTGGCTGGCCCGCTGCCACGACACGTCGCCGGCCAGCATCCGCACGGCGCTGATTCTCGGATCGGTGCTGGCGTCGTTCTGCGTGGAAGACTTCAGCCTGGATCGCTTCCGCACGCTCGATACCAGCATCATCCGCGAGCGCTTCGCCGCCTTCGCCGACCTGGTCCACTTCGAGCGCATCGCGTTTTAGGGCCAACGCCGTTCGGTTGAGCCGGGGCATGGGCCCTGTGCTTGCCGAGGCGCTTGGCCAGTTCGGCGGGAACTTCGGTCTAAGCGACAGTTGACCCGGCCCGCAGGGGTCGGCGCAGCGCGGGCTACGCCCACACGAAGCGTAGTCGGCGACCGCCGAGCCAGCTGACGCGATCAGGCAACTGCGCCCAGTCGAGCGAGCGGATCACCGGGTTGTGGGCTCGCTTGGGGAAATGCACGACGATCTCGCCGGTGTCGACGGTGATCTGGCCTTTTCCGTGGATGAAGTGCCGGAAAATCTTCGGGGCGTTGCACTCCTCAAAGCCTCGCAGGCGGCGGGCAAGCAGGTAGTAGAGGGTGTCCGCGAGCATGGTGAGGACGACGTCGAAGTGGACCTTGACGAGGATCGGCGACGACAGGGCGTTGAGGCTGAAGAACTTCACGGCCTCGGCGAGGCCATTCTCGATGTTCCAGCGCTGCGCGTAGCGACTGACCAGGACCGCAATCGGCGACTCGTCGTCGTTGGTAATCAGGAAGGTGGGCTTACGGAAGGAGAAGGTGAGCAGGCCCTGTTTGAAGCGGTGGCGAAGGACGCGAACATTGCCGGCGGTGAGCTGGAAACGCTCGGCGACGATGGGTGCGGCAAGCCGTTCAAGGAAGCTGGCCCGAAGCACCTCGTACTGCCGCTGGCCATCGGAACCCGGGTGGCGAAAGTAGCGCATGGCGTCCATGTGCGTTACATATGCTGTCGCTTATAAGATGTAAGTCCATATAGTTAAAATATTGCGCCGGTCAACTTGGCCGTGACCACGCGCCGCGCCTTGGGCTGGTAACCGGGCGCGTTCTCCGTCGGAAACGGCGGTGCCGATGGCGGCACGCGGCCTGACGTTGCCAGGCGGGTGCATACCGCCTCCCCCCTTTTAAAGGTCCAGCTTTTAGTAACTATCAGCGATAGTCCGCGTAACGCTCGGCGGCAGCCACTGCCCGGCCGGAGGCCGCCGTCTCCGTCGGTGCCGGGCCGTCGCCTGCCGAGCGGTGCGGCCGCTACTAGCCCGAAACGTTACCGCCAAGAGAGTCGCGAAAATCGGTGCTCAGGTTACCACGAGTGACGCGCTTGGCCGACTACACAAGATCAAGCACGCCCGCTTGCACCCGCCGCAGGCGCGCCGCACACTGGTTCCATGGCCAGTCAGCCCGCACACCGCCAGACGACTTACTCCGATCTGGAGGTGCTCCCGCCTCATGTCGTTGGCGAGATTGTGGACGGTGACCTGATCGTCAGCCCACGACCGGCCGCCCGTCACGCCCGCTCCGCCTCCCGCCTTGGCACCGAGCTAGACGGGCCGTTCGACCGCGGGAAAGGCGGGCCGGGCGGCTGGATTATCCTCGACGAGCCGGAGTTGCACATCGTCGGGCAGGTGCTGGTTCCAGACTTGGCTGGTTGGCGCCGAGAGCGCATGCCCGAGCTTCCCGATGTAGCCTATTTCGAACTCGCGCCGGACTGGATCTGCGAGGTGCTGTCACCGTCCACTGCAGCGATCGACCGCGGGGCGAAGATGCGCCACTACGCGCGCGCCGGGGTCCGGCACGTGTGGTTTGGCGACCCAGTCGTGCGCACGCTGGAGGTCGTTCGCCTGGATGGCGAGGGCTGGCGCCTGGTCAACACGGAGCACGGCGCTGTGAAGGTGCGTGCCGAGCCGTTCGATGCCGTGGAACTCGACCTCGCGGCGCTCTGGGCACGGTAGCCGAGCAGGCGAGGCGCGCCCGCAACGGGTGGGGCAGCGTCAGCACCCATTGCCGCAGGAGAGCGGCAGGCAGCACGTTCTCCGTCGCCGCCTGAAGTAGCAGCAGTAGCAGCACCCCTGGCACCGGAATTTGTGAAACGGCCGAGGATGCGGCAGCCTCGCCGAACTCATGCTTGCGCCACTGCTCGCCGGGGTGTTGCTTGTCCACGCGGTTGGCGCGGACAGGCCGACGTTCAATGCGCACACCGAGCGGCGGATGCCGAGCAGGCCGCGCACCACGACCTGCGTGTCGAGAACGGCTCTAACGGCCACTGCTATTAGACCGTCGGACTTCTCTTACGGCCGCGTCGATCTCGCGCTCGATCTCTGCCTCGGCCTCGTCGGACAGGGTGCCGACTTCGCGGCGAACTTCGGCGGCGCGCACTCGAAGCCGCAGACCGGGCGTGAGCACGCCATCCAAGACGCGCGCCTAGCGCTCTGCAGGCAGCGCACCCAGGCTCTTCGGCAGCGGTCTTCGGGTAAGGCCGGGCGCGCGCGCCGCACCAATCGCGCCCAAAACGGCCGCGCCGTAAACGATCACGGTTCCGCGAATGTAGCGGCCCGTCCAGTCGCGCTCGACGATCACCGCGTCGCCGCCCGCAGCACAGACGTGCGCGCCCACTGCCGACTTGAACGACTCCACCCCGCCCGCCATATCGCCGTACTCGATGTCCTCGGGCGCGATCACGCCCACTTCATCGAACGGGAGCTGCGGAATCTTGTCCAGCAGCGAGAAAGCACACCCCAGGGCCTTCGCCGCGGGCGCTTGCGGCGCCGTCCGTCCATAGATATAGGCTGGCGCACAGCCGACGAACGTCGCGAGGAAAATCACCGCGGCCCGCTGAGCCGCGACGGACACGAATTCTGGTCTCGTGTTCATTTTACCTGGGCTCCGGCGAGCGTGATGGACTCGGGCGGATACCAGTCGACGTAGCCGCTGCGGCGCGGAAGCATGCGAACGCGATCGATCAGCCTATGGATGTCGTCGCTGGCGACGGGCTCGAACTGCCCCTCGCTGCGATCCGCCATGCCCGCGGGACCGATCGGAAAGTCCATCGGACAAATACCGCGCGGCCGCAGCTCCGACGCTCTGCGGTGGTCGATCACGCTCTTGCTGAGTTGATCGAGCGACACGCCGGGAAGCGCTTCCGAGAGCGCCTGCAACGACGGCTGCCCGCGCGACATCCGCGCCATGAGATTGGCAAATTGCGATCGGTTCGCGCCGCCCTGCCCGACGATGAAATAGTTGAGCAACGCTCCCCCCGTGAAGCCATACCAGGCGGCTTTTTGGGACTCATCGACCGCAATCCAATTCCACGAAAACAGATCGCCGAGGGGAATCATCGGCGATTCCGGGCCGAGATGACCCAAACAGGCAATCGCGTTCTTGTCGCCGCTGCGGTATTGCGCGGTCCACAGGAAGTTTGCGTAGCCCTCGTGGGCCCACAGCGGCGCTTTGGGCGCGAGGGCATTCAGAAAGACGTGCGCGAGGAGGTGCGAAGCCCTGGGCGCGGTCCCATTCTGGGCGACGTACACCAGGTTTTCGGTTGCCACGACCAACCCGCGTGCGCCCAGACGTCCTTCGCCGGGTAGGCGCGCGATGGTCGCTCCCTGGCGAAAGCGACCCAGCAGCGCCAGGTGCATCGAATCCTCGACGAACAGCACCTCGATGGGGCCCCCAAGATCGACCTGTGCAAACAACGACGCCTTGAGCGTCGCGTACGCTGTTTCAAGCGGCTCGAGAGCCCGCTGGTGTACGAATCGCGTGTCCGTGTACATCGTGATGTGCTTGGTTTTGACGGCGCGCCACCCGTCGTACGGCTTCCAGGGGGCGTGCGTACACCCGGCCAGCAACGCCACCGCCACCGACAATCTCCACACCGAGGCTCTCCCTACTTGAGCCTCCATCCTGACCCGCTGCCATCGCTGCCGTTGTCGATTGAACTCGCGGCGGGCGGGAGAGTTGGATCGGCGGTGATCTGGTGCCGACGGCCTCGACGGCGCACCCGCCACACGATGAAGGTAGCGGCGACGACTCCGACCGCGAGGAAGCCATACTCGGAGCGGCGCGCCCAGGCGACGACGACGTCGATTTCGCCGCCGAAGTAAAACGCGAGGTACACGAGCGTCGGCACCGAGACCAGAGCGGCGAGGCTGTCCCACAGCAGAAACACCGCGGGACGCACGTGCAACATGCCCGCCGAAAAAAAGATCGAGCTGCGTAGCCCCGGCAGGAAGCGCCCGATGAGGATGACCTTGCTGCCGTACTTGCGGAAGTAGGCGCGCACGCGCAGTTGCTTGCGCGCCGTCAAGAAGCGCCGGGCAAAGTTCGTCGTCAGAATGCGGCGGCCAAAGTAGCGGCCGAGCGAAAACGCAATCAGGTCGCCGCCCAGCACCGCCGAGAAGCACACGAGGAGTATCTTTTGTGGGGAAACCACGCCCAGATGCGCGAGGTACCCGCCGGTGATGATCGATACATCCTCGGGGATCGGCACGCCCAATCCGCACGCGAGCAGCACGCCGCCCAGGGTCAAGTACACCGCCGTCGGCGAAAGCGAACTTAGATGACCAAGGAGTTGCTCCATCGCGACGGTGACCGGATGCTTCTCCTAACACGAACCTCACGGACTGCGACAGCATGTGATCGCCGCTGCGCCGCTGCAAACGCCAGAGGTCATTAGATATTGACAGGTCCGGGCCCCCCTCTATAGTGACCGCACCTCACGAGGTATCCATGCAAAGCAATCGGCAAAGCAATCAGCAAAGCAATCGTTTCTCGGCACCCCTCCTGTTTTTCATCGGCACCGTTTTGCTCGCCGGCGTGGCCGGGTGCAAGCCCGACTATCCCGCTTGCGGCACCGACAAGGACTGCAAGGAAAAAGAATTCTGCGTCGATCGCAAGTGCCAGCAGTGCCGCGAGAACGGCGACTGCCGCGAGGGCACCCAGTGCTCGGCGGGGGCCTGCAAGGCGATCCCGGGCTTCTGCAAGGACGCAAGCCAATGCACGCCGGGACAGCTTTGCGTTGGCAACCGCTGCCAGGGCTGCGACAACGATGGTCAGTGCGCCGTCGGCCAGAAGTGCCTGTCGGGGCTGTGCCGCAAACCGCAGTGCATGAAGGACGACGACTGCGCCCAGAATCAAGAATGCCGCGACAGCACTTGCGTGGCCGCAGCGCCCTTGCCCCCCGCCGGGCCACCGTGCCCGCTCGCGACCGTCTACTTCGGATTCAACGAGTCGACGCTGAGCAAGGAGAGTCAGGGCACCTTGAGCGAGAACGTGGCCTGCCTCAAGAAGGCGAATCGGCCGGTGAATCTGACCGGCCGCGCCGATCCGCGCGGCACCATGGAGTACAACATGGCCCTGTCGGACCGGCGTGCGCAGGCGGTGAAGGACTACCTGCAGCGGTTCGGCGTCGAGTCGGGCAGGCTGCGGCCCGTGCCGCGCGGGGCGCTCGACGCCTCGGGCAGCGACGAAGCGACCTGGGCGAAAGATCGCCGGGTTGATTCGGAATGGCAATAGCTCGGATCGTCGCGGGTTGGGCTGCCGTCGCCGTCGTGGCGCTGGTTGGCATGAGCGGCTGTGTAACCAGCGCCGCCGAGGGCGACGCCATGCGGGCCGACATCCGCAACCTCAAGCAGCGGCTCGACGATCTTGATCGCCGCAACGTCGAGGCCAAGGGACAGACCGACAGGTTGCGGCAGGTGCTCGACCAGGCCACGGACCTGCTGACGCGCAATTCGGCCGACGTTGGCGCGAAGGTGCAGCGGAACGAACAGGACATCGCCATGGCCACCGGCAAGGTGGAGGAGGCCAAGAGCCTGATCGCCGAGTTGCAGAAGAAGCTTGGCGACACGGAAGGTCGCCTGTCGTCGCTCGAAACCACCCAGCAGAAGATCATCGACCGAGTCGCGCCGTCGATGCCCGAAGACAAGGAGTCGCTGTGGAAGGAGGCGCTGGCGCGGCAGGCCCAGGGCAATCGCGACGACGCGCGCCGATTTCTTGGCAGCTTCATCAAGCGTTTTCCAGACGATCCGCGTGTCCCGCAGGCCCGCATCCTGATGGGCCAGGCGCTGATGCAAGACGGCAAATACACCGAGGCTGCGACTCAGTTCAGCACGATCATCGAGAAATTCGGCAAGGCACCGGAAGTGCCCGAGGCGATGTGGAACCTGGGCGAAGCCTTTGCCGCGCTGAAGTTTTGCAAGGATTCCCAGGCCGTTTTCGATGACCTGGCGCGGCGTTACCCGAAGTCGCTGCGCGTCAATGACGCCAAGAAGCGGGTGCGCGACTTGCAAAAAATTCTCAAAGACAAGAAGCTCTGCACCAGCTAGTGCGTCAAAGTACCGGAACCCAAAGAACAAAGAACCAGGAGTAAAACCATGAAGCGGATCCTTCAGAATGTATTGGTTGCCGGACTTTTGGTCGGCTCGACGGCGTTTGCCAGGCCCGGGCGGGCCGAAGGCGAAAAGTGCAAGCGCGCGACCGGGCAAGATGGAGTGATCGACAAGGCCTGCGCCGAGGGTGGCATCAAGAAGGCCAAGCAGGTCATGAAAGAACTGGTCAAGGCGGCGAAGGCCAACGGCGTCAAATTCGACTGCGATGACTGCCACAAGGATGACGCGAAGTACGACATCCTGGCCGACGACGCCAAAGAAAAGTTCAAGAAGCTTCTCGCTGCCGCGCAGAAGAAGTAACCTCTTCTTTTCGCCTCGTCCCCTGGCGTCGATTACAATCCCCCCAGCCATGAACCACGGTGATCCGTCGGCGGGGATGCTTGAGGTGCATCCCTCCAACCTGGCCTGGGTAGAAGACATGTACCGCGCCTGGCTCGCCGCGCCCGAGTCGGTGGACGTGGCGTGGCAGGCAACGTTCGCTGCGCTCGACAACAGCAACAACGGGCACGCGCCGGGCCACGTCACCACGGAAAACCGTGCGGCATACAGCAATGGGAATGGCAGTGGCAGTGCGGCCGTCGCTCTCGAATCCGCGCGCTGGCCCGCGCGGACCACGCTTCCTCCGCAGAAGCGGGTGCGCAAATTGGTCGAGGACTATCGAGAACTTGGGCATCTCGCGACGGACCTCGACCCGCTTGGCCTGGTCGACCGGAGCGCGAACCGGATCCGCCTCGGTGACTACGGCATCGAGGACGCGGATCTCGACACCGTCATCAACAGCGAAGACATCGGCGGCGTGGCACAGGACGCCCGGCTGCGCGACATCCTGGCGGTGCTCGACGAAACTTATTGCCGCCACGTCGGCGTGGAGATGGGCCACATCAGCGAGCGGGGCCTGCGCCACTGGCTCGTCGATCGCATGGAGTCCACGCGCAACCGCATGGTGTTCTCGCGCGCCGAGCAGCTCGACCTGTTGCGAAAAGTTATCGACGCAGAGGTGTTCGAGCATTTTCTGCAGACCAAGTTCATCGGGGCCAAGCGTTTTTCACTGGAAGGTGGGCAGAGCCTGATTCCACTGATCGAGCGCGTGATCGAGCGCTCGGCCGCGCAGGGCGTGCAACAGATCGTCATCGGCATGGCCCACCGCGGTCGCCTCAACGTGCTGGCGCACGTGCTGGGCAAGCCAGCCCCCGAGATCTTCGCCGAGTTCCTCGACCGGCCCACGGATCTGGTCGGCGACAGCGGCGGCGACGTGAAGTATCACCTTGGCTATTCAACCGACCGCGCGACCCCTGGCGGCAAGGTACACGTCTCGCTGGCGTTCAACCCGAGTCACCTGGAAATCGTCGGGCCGGTGGTGCTTGGGCGCGTGCGGGCGAAGCAGGACCGCATGGGAGACGCCGCGCGCACGCGAGGGCTGCCGCTGCTCATCCACGGCGATGCAGCGTTTGCCGGGCAAGGCGTGGTCGCCGAATCGTTGAACATGTCGGGCCTCGACGCCTACACGACGGGTGGCAGCATTCACGTCGTCGTCAACAACCAGATCGGTTTCACCACTTCGCCCAGGGACGCCTACTGCACCACGTATCCGACGGACGTGGCGCGCATGCTTCAGGTGCCGATCCTGCACGTGCATGGCGAAGATCCGGAGGCGGTGGCGTGCGCGGTGGATCTGGCGGTTGATTTTCGCCAGACGTTCCACCGCGACGTGGTCATCGACATGTGGTGCTACCGCAAGCATGGCCACAACGAGGCGGACGAGCCCGCGTACACCCAGCCCGTGATGTACCGAGCGATCAACGACAAACTCAGCATCGCCAGGGCGTACATCGAGGTCTTCGCGAAGCGGCAGAACGGGGAGACGCCCGCCGGTCAGGCAGAGGCCGACCGTTTCGCCGAGGAGCACAAGCAGGCCCTCGACCTCGCGCTCGAAGCAGCGAAGGCGTTTACCGCCCCACCCAGGCCAAGCACTCTCGGCGGTGTCTGGGCGAAGGTGCGTGGTGGTTCCGAGGCGACGGTGCATCAGGTGTCGACCGCCGTCTCGCGGGCGGACCTCGCCCGCGTGGGTCGGGCGCTGACTGCGGTTCCCAAGGATTTTGTGCCGCATCCGAAGGCGAAGAAACTGCTCGAAGAGCGCGCCGCGATGATGGCAGGCACACGCCCGCTCGACTGGGGCATGGGCGAAGCGCTGGCGTTTGGCACCGTGGTCGCCGAGGGCGTGCGGGTCCGAATGTCCGGACAAGACGTCCGGCGGGGCACCTTCAGCCACCGGCACGCGACGATCTTCGATCACCGCGATGGCACGGAGTACACGCCACTGCAGCACGTGGCCGACAAGCAGGGCGTGTTCGAGATTCGCGACAGCTGTTTGTCCGAGGTGGGTGTGCTGGGATTCGAGTACGGTTACAGCCTCGACCGGCCCGAGGATCTGGTGATCTGGGAGGCACAGTTCGGCGACTTCGTGAACGGCGCGCAGGTGATCATCGATCAGTTCCTGGTGTCGTCGGAAGCCAAATGGCGGCGGGTCAGCGGCCTCGTGCTGTTGTTGCCGCACGGCATGGAGGGTCAGGGGCCCGAGCATTCGAACGCGCGGCCGGAGCGCTTCTTGAACATGGGCATCGACGAGAATATCCAGGTGTGCAATCTGACCACACCGGCGCAGGTGTTCCACGTCCTGCGACGGCAGGTGCTGCGGCCGTTCCGCAAGCCGCTGATCGTGAGGTCGCCCAAGAGTTTGCTGCGGCACAAGCTGGCGGTCTCGTCACTCGATGATCTGACGAAGGGCGAGTTCCAGCACGTCATTCCAGACCGCGACATGGATCCCAAGGGGGTCGAGCGCATCGTGCTTTGCAGCGGCAAGATCTACTACGATCTTCTTGCCGCGCGGCAGGCGGCGGGCCTGCACAACGTCGCGCTGGTGCGCATCGAACAAATGTATCCCCTGCGTCGAGACATTCTGATGGAAGCACTGTCGGTGTACCAGCCGGGCACGCCCGTGATATGGATGCAGGAAGAGGCACGCAACATGGGTGCCTGGTACTACATGTCGCGCGAAGTTGGGCCGTACCTGGTCAATGGATTGAGCTGGGCGGGCGTGTGTCGCCCCCTGTCGCCAAGCCCGGCCACGGGATCGTCGTCGCGGCACGACTTTGAACAGGCGCGGATCCTGGAGGAAGCGCTGGCCTTGCCGCAGGGTGCTCTCGTCGTGAGCAAGGGCCAAATCAAGACCGCCGAGGCACCGCCATGAGCATGTTGATCCTGCGCGTTCCGCCGCTCGGCGAGTCGATCAGCGAGGCGACCATCGGTCTGTGGAAGCGCAACGTCGGTGACACGGTGAAGACGGACGAGCCCTTGTGCGAGGTCGAAAGCGAGAAGGCAACCGTCGAGGTTCCGTCGCCGGGTGCGGGCGTGCTGCGCAAGATTCTTCGGGCCAAGGGTGAGACGGTTCCCGTCGGCGAGGCGATCGCGGAGATCGAGACGGGCGCGACGGCAAGCGCGAGCCCGGGACCGAGCGGCGGCAACGGCGCTCAAGCAGCGGTGGCGGCTCCGATCGCCGCGCCGACTCTTGCGACGGCACCCGTGCAGATGGCATCAGCCGCATCGGCGAAAGCTTCCCCGGCGCTGCGCAAGATGATGGTCGAGCGCAACCTCGGTGCCGACACCGTCGCGGGCAGCGGGCCGGGCGGGCGCATCCTGCGCGAAGACGTCGAGAAGGCGGCGGTGGGCAGCGCGACACCCGTGCCGGCGGCGAAACCGCGCACACCGGATGCGCGCGAGCGCGTCGTGCCGATGACGCCGCTGCGCAAGACCGTCGCGCGGCGTCTGCTTGAAGCGCAGCAGAACGCGGCCATCCTGACCACGTTCAACGAGATCAACATGGCCGAAGTGATGGCGCTGCGCGAGCGCTACCAGG
>CAYSKR010000131.1:0-9711 GCA_964431675.1 uncultured Myxococcales bacterium | reverse complement strand
CCCGGTCGGGCAAGCCGCGCCGTTTCCACATCGCCGGTATCTGCCGGGCTGGAATTGGGTGAAGCCGTCAACCTTGATCCGCAGGGTGTTCGTCTTCGGATCCACACCGACGATATCGGCCCCTTCCAGCACCTTGGTGCTCTTGTTTTCCTCGAGCACCTGAACCACGAGGTCATCGATCGCACCGTCAGGGGCGGGCACAAAGCGCAGAGTCATTTCTGCAGCCGGCGTGAATTTGAGGCCAGCGGGACCCCATCTCACCACCGGGCCGGCCGGATCGATCCCGTCCCCGACGATGTCTTTAATGCCAGGCTCGAGCGTGATCCGCGCGTCTTGCTTGAGCGCGCCGGCCGAAATTGCCAGGGCGGTGCCCGCGTACTCCTGACTCTCGCTCGTTGATACGATGATCGTCGCGCTTTGGCCCGCGCTTACCGCCTCGGACTTCATGAAGCGCGATCCGACCATCGCCGGTTCGCCCTGACATGACGTCCATCCGGCCAGCATGACCAGGACCAGGTATTTCGAGTTACCGCGCGTCAATAAACCTTGGCTTTTCATCGTCAGTTTCCTTTTTTAGTTGGTGATGTTACCGTGCGTCTGATGAATGGTCCGGGTCGCCCGTAGTCCCATTGTTTATTTTCCTAAAGCCTGTCGCGCCGCATCCTTCCACCTACCGGCAGGGAACCTTTCTAAATAGGCTTGCAAGCGTCGGCGCGCACCCGCGGGATCGCCCTGCGTGGCAGCGCAGGACGCGGCGAAGTAGAGTGCTTCGCCTGACTCAGTGCCACTGCCGACCGCCAGCGCGTCGTAGTCTCGCACCGCGCGACCGCAATCACCACGCTCTCTGGCTGCATGGGCTCCGAGCAGCCGCAGCTCGTCGCGCCGCTGGCTCGACGGGTACGCCGCGAGGAAGGCGTCAATCTCGCGGCCAGCCTCGACGAAGCGGCCGAGCAGGAGCAAGGTTTCCACCATGGATAGATTGACCTCGGGATCGAGCGCCGAACGCGGGAACCGCTGCCGGTACTCCTGGAACGCCCGCAGCGCCCCGGCCGGGTCATGGACATGCCGCAGCTTGATGAGCCCCGTCTGGTAGAGCGCGAGGTGTGGGCGATCTCCGGTCAGCGCCAGGGATTCAAACAGCGCCAGCGCCTTCCGGTGGTTGCCGACACGGGCGAGCTCTGCGGCGGTGTCATAAGGATCGGTCACGACAGCCGGAGCCGCGCTGGGAGCGGGAGCAAGCGTGGGAGCGGGAGCAAGCGCAAGAACCGGCGTGGCAGCTTGCACGGCCTCGGGCGCGCTTTTTCTGGCCGACGGCCGGGTTGAGCTCGAAAGCGGCCGATTGGCATTGCTCCCTATCAGAGCGCGCGTCTCGCCAGGCACGAATGCCACCTTGGCCGCTGCGGGCATGCTTGGCGGTGCGGCCGCTGGCGGTGCGGCCGCTGGCGGCGCGGCCGCTGGTCGACTCGACCAGGACTTGCCCGCGACAAGACGCACCCGCGTGCCTGGGCCAGATACCTCCACCACGCCTTCGTGTACCTTAACCTCGACCGATCCATCTGCGGGCGCGCGCACCGCGAACCTGGTGCCAACCACGCGCACCACGTAGCCGCGCACGGACACGTGCAGTGGCCTTTCGGCTGGCCGAGGGCGCGCGGATACGACGATCTCGCCCCGTTGCAGGTTCATGGCCGTGGCCGGGTTGGTTCCCGTCACGGTCGCGTCCGTGGTTTCGGCCAGAAACACTGTCGCATCGCTGAGCTGAACCTGCGCGCGACCACCCACCGCGGTCACCAGACGGGTGCCGGCCAGCAGGCGCAGCCCCGGCTTGCTCCGCACCAGCGCAGTGCTCGGGGATGACGTGTACACCTCCCCCGTCACCATGGCGAGCAGCGCCCCGTTGCTTGCAGGGATCCCCTCGCGTCCGGCGCGCGCGGTTAGCAGCGCGATGCCGACCACGAGCACAACCGCCCCAGCGAGTCCCAGGGTCGGCCCCATGCCGAAATGCGTAAGGCGCGCCGGGTGCCGGGCGCCAGGATCATTGATCCGTGCCCATATCTGCTCGCGCGTACCCGGTGGTACCTGCGGCACGGACAGAGACGCGAGACGTTGTGCCTCCCGGAGGCTGCCGCCACCATGGAGGCTGCCGCCACCATGGAGGATACGCCTGGGCTCTGGTGGTTCCGTGCTCATCGCTGCCCTGCTTCCATGCGCTTCATGATCTGCTGGTATTCCTTGCGAGCGGCCTCGAGTCGTGACCACACGGTTTTAATTCCGCAGCCGACCATCGTGGCAATCTCGCGCCCTGACAAACCCTCGATCTCGTAGAGCACGAACACTTCGCGCTTTTTGGCAGCCATGCGCTCGAGCGCGCGTTCGACCAATGCCGCGTCCTCCTGGGCTCGTAAGGCAGCATCCGGGCCGGGCACCGTCCGTTCTTCGCCCTGCGCGCCCAACAACGCGGCCAGGGTGTCCCGGAAGCGACGCCGACGGTTGCGGTCGGATACCAGATTCGCTGTGATCCGGTAGATCCAGGTGGAGAAGCGCCCACCGCGAAAATCTCCGAGCTTGCGGAAGGCGACCTGGAAGGCCTCCTGGCAAACGTCCGGAAGATCCGCTTCGGGTGTGCCCAAGCGGCGTGCAATGCGCCAGACGAAATCAATGTGCTCATCGTAAAGGGATCTCCAGGCCGCCCGATCACCAACCCGACAGCGTGAGAGCCATGCCGGTTCCCCGGATGGCTCCAGGAATTGCGCCGTTGTCGAAGGAGGGGACACGAAAGCTGGGATCTTAATCCATGAATGGTGCGAGGATAGGCAAAACCCCATCTAAAGATCTCGGATCTCAAAAAACGATTGATCCCGCGCCCCAGCCAAGGCGCAGGGAGAACAGAGCCTGAACATCGGACAGACGCCGGGCCGTATCGCTGCCCTCAACCGCCACGGCCGGGCGCGTCAGGGAGGTCAGGACAGCCAGCTCCGTGGAAATCTCGAAGCCCCAGGGGAGGGTGCGGCCCGCCCGGACCATGCCACCCACAATCGGCGCGAACACCACATTGTTCCGATTCTGAAACAGTCGCTCGCCCGTGGTGTCCCCGTCCAGACCCGAGACACCGGCCAGGCCCGCGACACATAAATCAGAGGCCAACCACAGCGCGCAACGGCCCGAAGACAGCCCGGCCACGAACAGCCGCGTGCGCATGACGCCACGTTCTTCACCCTCGATCATCACCCGCGCTTCCTCCACGGTGGAAGCAAAGGCAAAGACTGCGGCACGCCAGGCGCGGGGAAGCCGTGCCGCAACTTCGAGCGACAGACCGGCACCCCCCGATAGCGGGACGCCGACATGCGCGGTCGGGCCGACTGCGAGCGTGACGCGGTTGCGGGTCAGGCGCACGCCCGGGGTGGTCTCCCCGGTGCGCTCGCTTGCGGGCGGCAACCGCGTGATCGCGGATGCGCGGCCGCGCCACGCGATCTCGGCCAGGAAACGCTCCACGATGAGCGCGCAGGTTTCGGCTATTGCCGAGCAGTTTTCCTGGCGCAGATCCAAGGTTCGCTCGAAAACCACCGCGCCGCCCGGCCGCGCCACCCGCAGCGTCCACCCGCCGGGGCCATGGCGCAGGACCACGGCGAGATCATCGCTGCCCGAGACGGCGCCATCCGTGACCATGGTTGCGGGAAGCTGGCGCTTGAGCGCGGCCAGAAGCCGTGTGCCCGCAGGACAGGGCAAAGCGCCGTCACCGCCCGCGTCCACGGCGAGCATGGGGGCGGGCCGCGCGTCCACGGCCAGCAGCAAGCCGAGCGGCAATAGAAACGATACGGCGAGCATCGCGAATGACAGATTAGGCCATGTCAGTAAAGCCGTTTACAAAAGCATGAGGGCTGGGCTTCGGATCCAACTAACTTTACTGCGCCCGGCCGGGTCTGGACGCCAGACCAGGATATGCCCATCCCACGTCCTTTTTCCAGGGAGAGCTTTGCATGATTTCCAATCGCCTTCGCTTTTTCGCCCTCGCCGCCCTGGTGTTGGCGGCTGGCTGCGGCCGTGACGCGCTCAAGTCGACGGTCAACGGCGACTCCACAGCAGACTCGGGTGCAGGCGATGGGGGAGGCGAGGGACTGCGCGGCGGCGATTCGCTCGACGGCGTGGGTGACGGAATCGGCTTTGATGGTGCCATTGATCGGCCACCGGGGATCGACTTCGCCCAGGTGGACCGGCCACCGGATCAGCTTGCCTTCCCGGACGTGCCGCCTGCGCCGCGTGACATGACGCCGGACATGCCGCCGCCCACGGTTGTGCTGCTCAACGTCAGTCTGAATCCGCCGCTTGGCACGGTGGCCGTGGGCACCATGGTGACGATCACCGCGACGGGTGTTTATTCGGATGGATCGCGGCGCGATCTGACCACGATGGCGGTGTGGACATCGTCGAATTCCAACGTTGCCTCGGTGCTTGGCGGCATCTTGCGGGGGCTTTCCGCCGGAACAGCGACCATCACCGTGACCGTCATGGGCCAGACGCGCACGGCCACGTTCACCATCAGCGCGGCGAGCGTGACGTCGCTGGCGATTGAACCTCCCGACAGCAAGGTACCGGTCAACGGCAAGCAGCCGTTGCGCGTCGTCGCTACCCTCAGCGACAACAGCAAGCAAGACGTCACCCTGGGGGTCACCTGGTCGTCGAGCGATCCGGCCGTTGCCAGCGTGGCGCCGGACGGAACCGTCACCGGTCAGCGCGCCGGGACCGCTACCGTCAGCGCGAATCTGATGGCCTTTGCGGCCAAGGCGAACGTCACCGTCACGGCAGCCACCCTCAACTCGATCCAGGTTTCGCCGATCAACCCGGTGCTTGGCGTTCCCGGGACGCAGGCATTCACCGCGACCGGCCTCTACAGCGACGCGACCACCAGCGATCTGACCAAGGTCGTGACCTGGTCGTCGAGCGACCCCATGGTGCTTGGCATCTCGAACAACGCGGGCACGCAGGGCGTGGCGATGACGCTGGCCCCGGGTGCGGCGGTGGTCACCGCCAACTTCAGCGGACAGACCGCGCAGACGGCAGTCACGGTCAGCCGCGCGACGTTGACCTCGATCGCCGTCACGCCGGCCTTCGCCACGGTGCCCAAGGGGACCACGCAGGCGTACACCGCGACGGGAACGTACTCCGACATGACGACCCAGGACGTCACCGCCACCGTGGCGTGGTCGGCCTCGAACAACGCGGTCGCCGCGGTGTCGAACGTGGTGCCGACCCTGGGTCTTGCGACCGGCTTGTCGGCTGGCACGACCGGTATCGTCGCGACGCTTGCCGGGGTGACCGGGATGGCGTCGCTGACGGTGACCGACGCGACCGCGACGACCCTCACCATTGCGCCCAGGAACGGCACCGTGGCCAAGGCGACGACGCTGAATTTCACCGCCAGCGCCAACTTTTCCGACGGGACAACCAAGGACGTGACGGCTCAGGTGTCGTGGGCAACCACGGACACGACGGTGGCGACGATTTCGAACACCGCGCCCACCGTCGGTCAGTTGATCGGCGTCAAGGCGGGCACAAGTGGTGTCACCGCCAGCTTCCAGGGCAAGAACGACATGGTCAGCGTGACCGTCACCGACGCCACCCTGAACGGCATCACGGTGACGCCCGCGACCAACACCATGGTGTCCGGCCAGCGCCAGAACTACACCGCGCAGGGCATGTTCTCCGATGGGACGACCCAGAACATCACTGCGCAGGCCACCTGGACCAGCGACAACGTGGTGGTGGCGACCGTGGCGAACGCCATGTTTGTTCAGGGACAAGTCACCGCGGTGGGGGCGGGGACGACGACGTTGCACGCGCTGTTTGGCGGCAAGGACGGAATCTCGTCAATCACGGTGACGGCGCCGATGCTGTCGTCGCTGTCGATATCGCCGATCAATCCAACGCGGCGTGTGGGACAGGGCGTTGGGTTTGGGGCCAGCGCCATCAACTCGAACGGCACCAGCCAGAACGTCACCCTGACGACGCTCTGGACATCGTCAGCGCCGAACGTGGCCACCGTGGGCATGTTTGGTCAGGCGACGTGCCGGGCCGTCGGCACCACGACGATCACCGGGGTTTACACAACGGTGATGGACACCAGTGTTCTCACTTGCACGATGCCCGTGCTCACCGGCATCCAGGTGACGCCTTTCCTGTCAACCGTGCTTATCGGGCAGATGCAGCCGTTCGACGCCACGGGCTTGTTCTCCGACGGGACCACGCAGAACGTGACCAATCTGTCCACCTGGACCACGTCGAACGCAGCGGTCGCCGATGTGACCAACGCCATGCGGCGCGGAGTCGCGGTTGGAGTCACTGCCGGCATGGCCACCATCACCGCGACGTACATGGGGTATTCGGCCATGGCCACGGTGACGGTGTCATCGGCAACATTGCAGTCGGTCGCGGTCAGCCCCGTGGTGCTGAACCTGAAGGTCGGGCAGATGCAGGGCCTCAGCGCCACGGGCATCTACAGCGACGGATCGACGCGAAATCTGACCGGCATGTGCACCTGGGTTTCGATGGATCCGACGATCGCCGACGTGAGCAACGCCGGCGGGGGTGGCCCATTCGGCGGCGGCCGCGGCCAAGTGACCGCCATCAAGGGCGGCGCCACAAAGATCACGGCGACCTGCATGGGCTTCTCCGATACGGCGATGGTCAACGTCAGCACCGCGACGTTGATGAGCGTCAGCGTGTCCCCGGTGACCGGCAACGTCGTCGTGGGTGGAAATCAGCAGTTTCAGGCCACGGCGATCTTCAGCGATGGCACTAGCCAGAACGTCACCGGCGTGGCGGGCTGGACGTCGTCGAACAGCGCCATCGCTGACGTCACGAATGGCGGCGGAGTTTTGGGCTTCGGCGGTGGCCAGGCCACCGGCATTGTGCCAGGCACGGCGACCATCAAGGCCACCTACATGAGCCTGTCCGCCACCGCTACCTTGACTGTCTCCAGCGCGACGTTGACCAGCATCAGCGTCTCGCCGGTGCTGGCGTCGATGGTCGTGGGCGGCACTCAACAACTGCAAGCCACCGCGATTTATAGCGATGGGACCAGCCAGAATGTGACCGGCGCAGCGTCGTGGACGAGCTCTGCGGCAGGCATCGCCGACGTATCGAACGGCGGCTTCGGCGGGTTCGGCCGCGGGCTGGTGACCGGCATCGCCCAGGGCATGGCGACGATCACCGCCAGCTACATGAGCAAGACCGACGCTTCAACCATCACGGTCACGGGGGCGAAGGTCGCGAGCATCAGCGTGACTCCGATCAACGCCACGCTGACCATCGGGAGCAACCAGCAGTACCAGGCGGTGGCGATCTACGACGACGGCCATAGCGCCAACGTCACCGGTGCGGTCGCCTGGACAACCTCGGACATGACCGTCGCCGACGTATCGAACGGCTTCGGCCGCGGCACGGTCACAGCGCTCAAGGCCGGGAATGCCACCATCAGCGCGACCTACATGACCATCAAGGGGTCGGCCAGCGTGACGGTCAGCAGCGCCACGTTGCAGTCGATTCAAGTCACGCCGGGCATGGTGATGATTGCCAAGGGCATCGTGCAACAGTTGCAAGCGACGGGCATCTACTCGGACGGGACGTCCCAGCCACTGACCGGGATGGCGACCTGGACGTCGTCCAACGCCGCAGTCGCCGATGTGTCGGACGGCAGCGGATCGCGCGGCCAGGTCACCGCCATCTCGATGGGGACGGCGGACATCACGGCCCGGGTCGGCATGATTTCCGGCAAGTCGACCGTCACCGTCACGGTTGCCAACATCACCGAGATCCAGGTGAGCCCGACCAACCCCATGGTGCTCATCAACGGCACGCAGCAGTTCCAGGCCATCGCGGTGTTCTCCGATTTCACGACCCGCAACGTCACCGGGGACGGCTTGACCACCTGGTCGTCGAGCAACGGGACGGCGGCCAGCGTATCGAACGCGTTCGGCTCCAAGGGACAGGCGCGCGGCCTGGCTTCGGGCACCTCCACGATCACCGCCAACTACATGGGCGCGATGGGCAGCAGCACCATCACCGTCAGCTCGGCAACCGTGACGTCGATCCAGGTGACGCCCACCAACCCGTCGAGCCCGGTCGGTGTGCGCGTGCAGTTCGCTGCCACGGCGTTGCTGTCCGACATGACGACCCAGGACGTGACGGCGGCAGCGGTTTACACCTCCAGTGACGAGACCGTGGCGACCATCTCGAACGCCGGTGGAACGCGGGCGCAATCCACGGCGCTCAAGGGGGGCACCACGACCATCAAGGCCACGCTTTCAGGTGTCAGCGGCCAGACCACGTACACCGTGTGGACCGAAGCACTGACCGGGATATCGGTTGTCCCAATGACCGCCACGATCGCTCGGAGCACGACGCAGCAATTCACCGCCACGGGCAACTACCAGGCTGGCAAGACCTACGACATCACGCGGTTCGCGACCTGGATCTCCACCATGTCCAGCGTTGGCACGGTATCCAACGCGCCCGGCTCGCAGGGTCTGGCGACGGGAGTGGCGGCGGGCAACACCACAGTCAATGCCTACTTCAACTCCTTGATGGGCGGCGCGGCGCTCACTGTCAATTAAAGCTGGTTCGACGATTGATGGCCTGGCCTGGCCAGGTTGGTTGGATATCTGCGCCTCGCGGGCTATGGTGCGGCCTCACACCTGCAACAACCTGGAGGACTTCATGAAACTTTCGAATCTTGGCATTGGATTTCTTGGACTCAGTCTGACGCTGGCCAGTCTGACGCAAGGCTGCGGAAGCAGCGACAGCCCTCCTGCTGGTGGGACCGGCGGCACGACCGGCACCGGCGGTGGCGGCGGCACCAGCGGGACCGTCACCTACGCTGACGTCAAACCCATCTTCATGGCCAAGTGTACCCCTTGCCACACGACGGGCGGCTCGGCGGCCATCTTTCACACCCTGGCATCCAGTTCCGAGACTGCCACCGCAGCGTCTTTGTCGTGTCCGAGCAAGACAAAGGGCGCATGCACGATCGTTCGCATCAAGGACGGGACGATGCCGTCTGGCAAGGGATGCAAGAACGACGGCACGGACGTGAACCCGGCCTGTCTGACCAAGGCTGAGGTCGACAAGGTGGCCGTCTGGGCCATGGGAGTCATCAAGCCTTAGATCATCGAGACATCTGCGGGAGGATTTTCCTTCCGCTTGCGAGGATGGCGGAATTGGTAGACGCACTAGCTTGAGGTGCTAGCGGTTAACAGCCATGGGGGTTCGATTCCCCCTCCTCGCACAGCCGGAATTAGCGAATCGTTACCAGCGGTTCGGGCACTTACGGTGGCCGTCGGTGTACCGGCCCAAGGTTGGTCAGTGCTGCCCGTGTGGCCAGAATGCGGCCACAATTCCGGTGTTCCGGCCCCTACGGCTGCCCGGAGGACCTCTGCGGCGGCTTCTTTCTGAGGCCGAAGGTAGCGAGCCGTGGTTGCCGGTTGCTTGTGCCCGGCCAGGTACATCACCAGCCAGAGCGCCGCGACCTCCTTGTCCGCCGTCGTGGCCTCGCTTTGGGGTGCCGCCCGCGGGCGCGACCGACGTCGCTCAACACTTTCGCCAGCGTGAACAGCGTTCGGCTCGTTGGGTTTCTGCCGCCGCGCTCAAGCTCCTGATAGTACGCGAGGGAGATCGCACCGGCTTCTCCTGGGTCCAACTCGAATGGTGCCACGAGTG
>CAYSKR010000130.1:0-5113 GCA_964431675.1 uncultured Myxococcales bacterium | reverse complement strand
GCTCGCAGGATGGCACTGGCCGCGGGCGGCTCTTCGGTTAGCACCGCCGTTGAGCCGAAGCGAAGGCTCGTGCGCGCGCCCCAACCTACGTCGAGGCCCACGACCAGCAGCGCCGCGAGGGCCGCCGCCCGCGGCGCCCGCGGGGCGAGGACGAGGGCGGCCAAGATCGCGGTCGCTCCCAGCGCGCCGTGCAGCGCCCCTCGGCGCATGACGCCCGCAACTTCCGGCGACCAGAGGACCCCGGCCATCCCCGCCACCACGACCAGCGCGGTGGCCAGCGCCGCGACGCGCGCCCAGGGCCGCGGCCGTTCCAGCTCGAACATGCGGGCGGCGCCGAGGCCCGCCACCGTGGCGACAGCGGTGGCAAACACGATCGTGTATTTTTCCGGGTAACGCATGTACGCGAGCGGGCGCACCACGAACCGCAGAGCGGCGTGAAACGGAAGATGCTTGCCCATCGCGAGGGCGAGCGCGGCACAACCCAACAGGAAGACCACGAGCGCGATCGGCCTGCGCCGTCGAAGCGCCAAGAGCGCCAGGGCGAGGACGCTGCCGCCGAGGTAGTAGCGAGTCGCCAACGGATTTCCGCCCACCACCTCCTGGACGGACGGCTCGTTCGCGTGTTGTTCCCAAGCCAGGCCGTGGCCACCCGCGATGGCAAAGTCCAGGAGCCGCGCGGGATGAACGGACCAGCCTTCCGCGACGTCCGCCGCGAGCGGCGCCGTGCGTGCGGTCCCGCCCGCGGCGCGAGCGGCCGGCAGCACGACAACGGCGCCGATCGCGCCTGCCATCGCGAGCGCGCAGCTCACGCCGAGCCCGAAGCGCGCGGCGGCCGTGCGCTGCGCCGAGGCTGACGCCGCTTCGTCCACGGCCGGCGCAACGACGGCGATCAGGCCGACGAGCACGCCGAAACCGATGCCCATCATGGCCACGAAGACTTCGCCGAGCAGGAATGCGAAACCAACCGGCAAGGCGGCAAGCGCCGCAGCCCGCACGAGCCGCCGACGATCGCGGCAAGAACGCCCGAGGCCCAGAAACCCGACGCCCATCCACGGAATCCAGGCCCCGGCCGGCAGCCGCAGACCCGCCGTCCACTCGGCGTTGATGAAGTTGCACAGCGTCCAGGCGAGCCCGGCCGTGAAGGCCTGCAGGGCAGCCGCGTCCGTGCCTGGTGAATCCGTCGTCGCGGTGACGGCCTTCAGCCCCCGCACCAACAACGCCGCGCCCAGCCCGCCGAACAGCAGGTGCAGGAACATCCACCAGGTGACCGCGGGCACCGTGGGCATCACGAGGTGCAGGAGGTTGGGCGGGTAGAACAGGCCGTAGAGGGGATTCGCGAGCGGCGAGAAGCCGAGTCCGACGTCGGGGTTCCACAGCGGCAGCTCGCCGCGCTCGAGCGACGCCCGTACGAACCAACGTGCTGGATACGTCCAGCGGCCCACGTCCCGGTTGAACACGATGCCGCCAGTCACGAGTGGCCAGTAGACGACGGCCAGCACCCCGCTCACGATCGTCGCGGGCGCGAGCCAGGTCGGCAGTCGCGGTCGCGCACGACGCGGCTCCATGCGTTCAAGTTTACTCAAGATCGATCAGGCCCCGTCGCAGTGCGATCGTGACCGCCAAAGCCTCGCTGGAGAAGCGCAGCGAGCGACGGATGGCCCGTCTCCTTGCGGAGCTGAGCCTACTGTCGCGTCACGACGCACCATTCGATGAATTTAACAGGGTTCCCGCCGGAGCGGGTGCGGCTCCGCCGAAGCAGGCCGGAGTGCCGCGGCTGCGAAAGTACGGTGCCCCGCGCGCGGGCGCGAGGGGCGGCGGGTCGGTGGGCTCGCCGATGTTGGGAGTACGGTGCCGACCGAGCCTTCCAGTTCGCCAAACGCGAGCGCGACCGGGGCCGGGTCAAGCGGCCCACCGTGGTGGGCGCGCTCATCAACTGGTACCTCGACTTCGCGGCGGCCAACACCGACAAGGTCTACGACACCGTGAGGTGCGCGTTCATCGAGGGCGATCTGCTCTACTCTCTGCGTTCGCGCCGTCCAGTCGCG
This sequence comes from uncultured Myxococcales bacterium, assembly GCA_964431675.1. GTDB lineage: Bacteria > Myxococcota_A > Polyangia > Fen-1088 > Fen-1088 > CAYSKR01. The sequence goes on along the minus strand of CAYSKR010000130.1, from coordinate 3,068 downwards.
AACGGGGTGGGACCCGCGATCGCCCGGGTCAGCGTCGGGGAGCGCCACGACGCGCGCCCGTGGCCCGGTGGGCGCGCCTGAGGTCAAATGCGGCCCGGCAACGGCTGCGACGGTACGCTCGACTGGTGGTTCAGCAACGAAGCAAAGGCCGGTCAGGCGCAGAAATCCGCGCCGACCATGCCGCCCAAACTGCCCGATCGCTGCGAGGCGTTGCCGCGCTGATCGCACACCAGCGTGGTATCATTGCTCATGGATCGGTCGCTTTGTCCGGCCAGGAAGTCCCGCCTCGGGGAAGGGTCACCTGCCCGCGACGATCTGGCCCATCTGTCGCCCGAGGAGCGAATCTTGATGGTCTGGCCGATCACCCTGCAAGCATGGGCGTTCAAGGAGCCCGGTTTTCATGAATCGCGACTTCGTCGAGATGTTGTCCGCACTATCCGCGGCGGGCGCTGAATTCATCATCGTGGGTGCGCACGCCCTGGCGGCGCATGGGGTCGCACGCGCCACGGGTGATATCGACATCTGGGTGCGCCCGTCCGAAGAAAAACGCATCGGCTTGCCCGCGATCGCATCGAGCGCGAACGGTGATGCGCCGAAACATGTCAGACCGACATGCCAAGGTTGGCCAAAGGAAGGTGACTTCATGAGGTCGGATCCCGGAATTGATGAAATGCCAAGAGCGGCCCTACTACGTGGGCCTGCTCTCCGCCGCTGCGTTGCACGGGGCGGCACATCAACAGCCACGGGAGTTTCAAGTTGTCAGCGACGCGTCGCTACGACCGGGCCGTAACGTCACCCTCATCGACGCTACGGCCCCGCCTGTCCGGCGACTGAACACCAATTTTCGCGACGCTCTTATAGCCCCCCCATCACAAGGCGCAGCGCGCTATCGAGGCGTTCGAGCGTGGACGGCGTGAGACGACCCACTGTGCCGGGTGCGAGATGGTCGAAACGCAGCGTACGCACTTGCGTGGTCAGGGCAACTTGATCGGCATGCGACCCGGCCTCACGCGCCGATACCCGAACCGCCGTGGGTTGATGCGTATACAGCATCGTCGCCACGTCGAGGGGCACCACGATGGCGGTCGGCAATGCAGCATTCAGATGCCCGGCTTGAATGACCACCACGCTACCGGTCTCACCCTTGGGCAAGAAGCCCATCCGGCTTTTGAGACGAAGAACATCCCCTCGCTCAGTCACCAAGCGCCTCGAATGCCGCGAGCACTTCGAGGTGCCGCTGCACAACCTCGGGTGTCTGTGCCTCGATGGTGCGGCGGTAGAATTCGTCGCGCTCGGCCTGATCGAGAGCACCCACGAGCAACTCCCGCGCCAGCTCGGACTCGGTCTTGTCGCTACGCTTGGCGATACGCCGAAGACGCTTGCGAGCATCCTCCGGAATGTTCAGATTTATACGCTCCATTGCATCCAATAATAGCACATGTTAAGAGATGCAAATAATAGGCACACGCATTAAATGGGCTCGCTGGTTTTCTTGCGCGCAGATGCCAGCGCGCGCCGTCATCCCGGCGGCGGATTCGTGGGCACCACACCTGACCGCCACGCCGGGGAGAGAAAACCACCTGCCTACACCGGGACGCATGCCGCCCGCACCCTTCCGCTCCGGCGAAAATGGCCTTTGTTTCGCTTACGGGCACGGAAGGTACTAATTTACAAATGAGGCGTGTTGTCGGACATTCCCCGAATGGCACTTGAACCGACTTCCCAGGACGCCGCGCCGATTCGCCGCCCGCTGGCCCGGATCGCGGCTCACGCCGAGGGCGGCGTTTTCGCCCTTGGCCTCGTCTTGAGGCTTCTCCTGGCGGTCACGCTGCCGCCGATGCCCGGCGGGAGCTACGAGATAACCGCCCATCTTGGCTACGCGCACTACATCGACGAGTTCGGTACGTTGCCGCCGACCGACTTCAACCGCGAGACTTATCACCCGCCGCTGCACTACCTCGTCGTGGTTGGCCTCCACAAACTCGGCTTCGGGATGCAGGCTCTGCGCGGCCTTTCGATTCTCGAGGGCATCGCGCGGCTCGCCCTCATCTGGTGGGGGCTGCGACGATTGTTTCGCGCCGATCGCATCACCCGGCTCGTAGGTCTCGCCCTGGCCGCTGTGCTTCCGTGCACGGTGCACCTCGACGGGATGAGCAACAACGAGAACGAACTCGCTCTGTTCTCGACACTGGCTCTGGCGCTGATCCCCGGGCTGTTTGCGGCGCAGGGCCGCCGACGCTGGGTACGCGCGGCGGCTCTTGGCCTCGTGCTCGCACTCGCCCTGTGGACCAAGATGTCAGCCTTGATGATCGTCGCGGCGGTCATCGGTGGAATCGGACTTGAGGCCTTTCGGCTGAGCGGCAAGGAACGCCGAGCGGCGGTCAGCGCGGCGCTGCTGGCGCCGATTCTGGGGCTGGCACTCGGGCTTCCCATCTATTTCATCCGGGATCCCCGGCGTCCCTTCGCCCCCTCGTTCGAGCGGTTGCCCTACTTGATGGCGCGATCGGCTGCGCTGGCCGACACGCCGTACTGGCGGCGACGGCCCCCGAGCTATTTTTTTCGCCTCGACCCCGAGATCGTTGCGGTGCCCTTCTATCCGATGGCGGCACACTCGTTTTTCCCCGTCCTGGTCGCCAGCACCTTCGGGGACTACTACAACGCGTCCTACGTCGGAACCGCGCCTCGCGACGAGCGATCGGTCATCGCAAATGGCGCTCCCATGCCGCGCGCCACGTTGCCCTGGTTGCGCCTTTCCGTCGCTGCCGGAGGGCTGATCTCGTTGATGACCTTCGCGGCCCTCCTCGGATGCTTGGGCCCGTGCGTGCGCCGCCGCGATGCCACGAGCGCCGTCCTGCTCGCGGCCCCGCTGCTCGCGCTCGTCGGGCAGGTTCACTTCGCAATCCAGTTCCCTTTCGACGACATGGGCGTCGTGAAGGGGCACCACATTCAGTTCGCGGCAGCGCCGTTGTTCGGGCTGTTCGGCCTCGCCGTTTCGTTTCTGTGGCGGCGCGCCCGCACCCGTCCGCTCGCGATCTTCGGCCTGGCGGCGCTGGTCTGCGTCGTGCTCT
>CAYSKR010000129.1:0-14380 GCA_964431675.1 uncultured Myxococcales bacterium | reverse complement strand
CCGGCGCCATGCCCTTCTAGCTCCGTCCCGTCGCTGTCTGGCGCCTCTGCGTCCCCCCAAACCCCCGCTCGGTGCCCCGGCGAAGCCGCGCCACCGAGCCACTTTCTCCGACGGGATTCGGTCATGGGCGTGAACGGTTACAAAACTTGTAACGCACGCCGACGCCCGTCGTGTCGCTGCTCGACGAGACGCCTTCAGCATCAAATTCCCGCTGGCCACCGGCACTGACCCAGACCCTGAATCCGTTCTCGAACGTCTTCGGACTTTCTGACGAACGCAACTATACCTTCGACTCCTCGAACCTGGCGAAAATTCACGCCGTGGCGAGGCCACGATCCTACCTCAGCGTCCCAACGGAACACCCGCATCGCCACGCGACGTGCCGGGGCCGCTGGTAGATCCGCCACCACAAACTGGAGCCTTGCAGGAGCCTGCGCAGGAGGCAAAACCCAAGGAGCACGTGCTGCATGCCTCGGGAGGCTTGCCGCATGCGGTGACGCAGTTTTTATCCCTGCCGCAGCCGCACTTGACGAAGCACGCAAAATAGTCACCGCACGAACCGCCAAAAGTGCCGCTCTTGTAGCCGTCACCGAAGCACCGCCGGAACGCAGCGTCGCAAGCCTTCGCCAGGCAGTCGCCATAGACGGCCGTCTCCACTGGGCTGCATCTGGGGTCCGTCGCGGGGGTATTTTCGATATCTCTAAGACCACCGATGGAGGCAACGTCGCACATGGCCGTCACCACGCCCGCTGGCCCGGAAGGGCCCGCCGAGCCAGGAATCACACCCGGGGAGGATACATCCGAACCGCTGCTCGACCCGGGGATCGCGCCAGCACTGGAAGTCGTTTTGCCCGGATCGCTACCCGGGATCGCACCAGGCGAGAGGTTCGCATTGCTACTGCTGCCGGGAATCTGGCCGGGGCCGCTGCTTTGACCCGAGCCAGATCCGGGCGGGGTGGAGGGGAACGGCAAACCGCCGGAGCCGCCACACGACGCAGCCAACGAGGCCGCCGCACAGATCGTCATCGACAGTTTCACCAGGGATTTCATGCACAGACCTCCATCAAGTTGCACCCGCATCAGGACGCGAGAAGGCACACCCGCAGCATCTAAAGTCCCCCTTGACCCGCTTCGCTTCCCCCTGAACCCTCGTCGTTGTCGGGGGTCACTGTGATGGTGTTTGAATTGCCGCTGGTGCCGCCCAGGTTGCTGGCGCGCAGGCGATAGTAGTAGGTCACGCCAAGGCTGAGGCCGGACACCACTCGGGAGGTGGAGGAACCCACGAAGAGGTTGCTGTAGCCCGCGACGGGCATGCTGAACCCGGCGTCCGTCGCCACGTCGAGGAAGTAGGCGGTTGCTCCGGCTGAGGCATTCCAGTTCGCGATGAAGACGGTGGCGCCGATGCCGATGTTGGCGGGCATCGCGACGGGCGGCGGCGGCGCGCAAACCACGGTGCCCGCAGTGATGATGTTGGAGCTCTTGCTCGTGCCGCTGGCGTTGGACGCCCGCACCCGGTAGTAGTACGTGCTGCCGCAATTGAGCCCGGTGACCCGCACCGACGTAACGGCACCCACGTCGCGGTCCCGGAAGTTGACCAGGAAGCTCGCAAACCCGCCGATGTCAGTGCCCACATCGATCTGATACGACGTCGCGCCGGTCACCGCATTCCAGTTCGCCACCAGCGACGATATTGATGGACCGGTCCCTGCCGTCGCCACCGGCGGGCCGGGCGGGCAGATGGGCGTGGACACCGCGATGACATTCGAGTCCGGGCTGGTACCAGCCGCGTTGGTCGCCCGTACCCGGTAGTGGTAGGTGTTCGCGCAGGTCAATCCCATCACCGACGCGGTGGTGGCGCTACCGGTAGACAGGTTGGCAAAACCCGTCAGGAGGGTCGCAAAGGCAGCGTCCGTGCTCACATCGATGGCGTAGCTGACTGCGCCAGCAGAGGGGTTCCAGTTCGCCGTGAACACCACCCCTGTAACACCCGTCGCCGCCGTCGCCACCGGCGCGAGTGGCGCAAGCAACATCGGATCCGTCGCGCGATCAGGTGCCGCAGCCTCGAGCCCTACCTCGGCCGTCGTGTCGCCAGCAGCATCGACTGCCACGTCCGGCGTCGCGATCGGTCCGTCGCCCGCTGGCCGGTCAAGCGCCATGTCGACCGACGCGCCGCCCGCGCCCCCGGCAGATCCACCCGCTCCGGTCCCCGCTGTTCCCGCATCCACGGCCACCAGATCCGCAGCGGCGTCGTTCCCTGCGCCGCCCGTCCCGCCAGCCCCGCCAGCCCCGCCAGCCGATGCCCGAGCCTCGATCGCGTCGCGAGCGTTCAGTGCATCGGAAATCTGATCGCGAATGCGCTGGAGGTCGTTATCCGTCAATCCATCCGGCAGATCTTTAGGGCCCGGGATGTCGCTGCCCACAGCACCACACCCAACGCCCTGCAACAAGGCAACAAGGCACGCGACCGCGAACAGACCTGAGGAGCGAAAACCGGGTTTCTTCATTGTCTTCATTGCCGCCATGGCTAGCACGGTTAGCGACCAAAATCACAAAAAAACATCGCAGAGTCGAGTAAAGTTCCATCCATGCGCTCGCACCAAGCGTCCATCCTGGGAATGTTCGTCGTCTGCACCATCGGTTGCGGCATGGCTGCGGGTGCTCGCAAGCCGGTCAACCTGCCCGCGCTGCCGGAGAATGTCATCCTGGATCTTGACTTGACCCAGGGCAACGCCGGACCTGGCGAAGTCACGGGTGGTACCTGGGACGACGGCTGGCGCGTGACGTCGAAGAACGGCGAGCGCATCGTCTTCGACGCCGGTCACCCGATCGCGAGCGGGTACCTGCTGGCCAGCTTCACCATGAAAGAGCCACCCTTCGGGGCCAAGTCCGAAAAGGTGGACTGGATCGGCTTGCACCAGGATCCAAGCCTCAGCCAGGCCAAGCACACGGGCGACATCTTCTACGCCCGCGCGGGCGATCCCAAATACAACTTCTCGCGCGTCAAGGCGGGCGGCAGGAAATTCGACGACACCGAATGGGAAAAATCCGTCGGCGCCGTGACCGACTGGCTCACCGACGACAAGACGGTGCAGACCGTGAAGCTGGAATGGCGCAACGGCCAGACGTTCTTCCACGACACCAGGGGAGCAATCTGGGTGTGCGGCAAGAAACAATGCGGCGAAAAGTTCCCCGTCGACAAGCTGCGCTACGCATTCATCGGCTCGGACAAGTACTCGGGCATCAGCCTGCGGGGGATCCGGTTCGTGAAGCTCAAACTGGTCGAGTACCAGCCCGCAGCGAAGTAGTCGGTTTCTACTTCGCCTTGGGCGCGCAGGTGCCGGTTGCGCAGACGGCACGTTTGGTCTGGCAAGGATCGACGAGGCAGGCCACCATCTTGCCGCTGCCGCACGCGGGATCCTGGTCGTCCCGTGTGAGTGCCAGGCAGTTGCATCCCTCGCAGTAGTTCGAGACCAGGCGGCAGTCGGCGTCCACGGTGCAGTGGCCAGACGTCTGACCGCACACGGTCTGGATGCACATGCCGTCCGGTGGCGTGCAAATGCCGCAGCTTGCATTGCAACAAATCAGGCCGGGCGCGCAGGTTTGCGGACCGCAGGACACGCCGGTTCCGCCGCCGGTCGTGCCGACTGAGCCGGACGGAAGGGCTGGCGTGAACGTTCCACCGGGCGCGTCCATGCCCTTTTTGGTGGTCGAGCAACCGAGCAGCAGCAACAAAATGAAAAAAGCGTTCGCGCCCACGCAACCTTTCCGCGCGGCGTCCGAAGACCCGCTCTGCACACCAACGTGGGCCCACATGGCCCCAATATTACCGGAGTCACGACGAAAGGACGAACCCATGAAAAACCGAACGATTGTCTCAGCATTCTTCGCCCTGGTTTGCTTGTCACCTCTCGCTTGCAACGATGAGAACGACAGCCCCACCCCGGCATCGGCCGACGGCCAGCATCCGGCCATCGCGCGCGCGATGGCGAACATCGCCGCAGCACCACAGACCGCCGTCGCGGATGGCGACCACACCTTTGCGGTCGCGGATGTCATCGCGGACGCGGACGGCCGCGAGCACGTGCGCATGCGACGGTTTTACAAGGGCTTGCCGGTGCTCGGAGGCGACGTGGTGGTTCACGGACGCGACGACGGCATGCTGGAGGGGGTAAGTCACGAGATGCGCGGCAGAAAAATGTCGCCGTCGCTGACACCCACCCTGGCCGCCCTTGAAGCCGAGGCCCGGGCGATGGCTGAATTCAAGGGCCGGGACGGGGTCGCCCGCGAGCCGGAATTGAAACTCGACCAGCGTGACGGCGACACCAGGCTCGGCTACGAGATCGTTGTCGATGGATTCGCGGCCGACGAAACTCCCAGCGAGTTTCATGCCGTCGTGGACGCGCACAACGGCGAGATCATCGATCACTGGGACGGCATCGAGACGACGGTCGCCACGGGAACCGGCAAGAGCTTCTTCAACGGCACGCTACCGCTCACCACCAACAGCAACGCGGGGACGTTCGAGCTGCGCGATCCCGGCCGCGGCGATCAGTTCACCACCGACATGCACAACAAACAGTCGGGCACGGGGATGATGTTCACCGATCTCGACAACGTGTGGGGCGACTTCACGCGCGGCAACCGCGCCACGGTCGCCGTGGACGCACAATTCGGAACCGCCATGACGTGGGACTACTACCTGAAAGTGCACAAGCGCCGCGGCATCGCCAACAACGGCAAGGGCGCGTTCAACCGCGTTCACTACGGGCGCAACTACAACAACGCCTTCTGGTCCGACGCCTGCTTCTGCATGACGTACGGCGACGGCGACGGGGTGACGCTCAATCCGTTCGCATCGCTTGACGTGGCAGGACACGAGATGACCCACGGCATGACCGCGCGAACAGCGGGGCTCGTGTACTCCGGCGAATCGGGCGGCCTGAACGAAGCCACGAGCGACATCTTCGGCACGATGGTCGAGTGGCACACCAACAATCCCTACGATCCGCCCGACTACCTCATCGGTGAGAAGCTGTTCAAGACGGCGGGCAAGGCGCTGCGATACATGTACAAGCCCAGCCTCGATGGCCGTTCGGTGGACTGCTGGTCGCCGTCGGTGGGCACGCTCGACGTGCACTACTCGTCAGGCGTCGGCAACCACTTCTTCTACTTGCTGGCCGAGGGCAGCGACACCAAGGGCCCCGTGTGCAAGGGATCCACCGTGACCAGCGTCAAGGGTGTCGGCCGTGCCGCCGCCGCGAAGATCTATTACCGCGCGCTGACGGTTTACATGACGTCGCGAACCAACTACGCGGGCGCGCGCTTGGCCACCTTGAAGGCCGCGACGGATCTGTTTGGCGCCGGCAGCACCGAACGCACCGCCGTGGCCACCGCCTGGTCGGGCGTGCGCGTCGACTGATGGCATAAATTGACTAGTTGACTAGTCAATAGCTCTATATCAAACTATGTCTGGTGAAAAGCCCCGCACGCCGCACCCCCTTGGACGACACCATCGCCATCAGTGAGCTCAAAGTGCATTGCCTGGAAATTCTGGGGAAGCTGCGCCACCGCGGTCACGAACTCGTGGTGACGAAGCATGGCGAGCCCATTGCGCGCATCGTTCCGATTCGTCCAAACGTCCGGCCTCTGCGGGGGCTTCTCAAAGGACAGATTCAGTTCCACGGCGACATCGTCCATGCGGATTTTTCGGACGACTGGGAAGCCAACCGCTGAGACTGCCCATGCGGATCCTGCTCGATACGCATGTTCTTTTGTGGTGGCTTGACGACAACACGAAGCTTAGCCGCGTTCAGGCGGACGCAATCACCCGGTCCGAAAAATCCGGTGATCGCATGGGCGTTGCCAGCATCACCTTCTGGGAAATCGCCAAGCTGGTGGAACACGAACGCGTCCGACTGCGGCGAACCGTCGACGATTTGTTTGACGATCTGGAGGCCCACCCACAAGTCGCCGTGCTGCCTCTGTCGCCCAGGATTTCCCTCGAAAGCACGCGCCTCGGCGCGCGGTTTCACAAGGATCCAGGCGATCAGATCATCGCCGCGACCGCGCGAGTTTTCGGGCTCTCCCTCGTGACCGCCGACGAGCGCATGCGGGCCTCGGGGATCGTCTCGGTGTTCTGAGCGTGGGCATCCACGCCCGCGCCGTCCGGTAATCGCGCGGACGCCCGCTTCCTATCGCGCTCGATCCCCCGCGTCGATGCGACCGCGATCGAGCGGCGACGCCGTCGGCAGGGGCCCTTGCGACGGAACAGCGCGCACGCCGCCAGCCCGCAGCATGCCAGAGACGATCAGTCCGACGAACAGCGCGATTGCGGCCACGAAGCCACCGAGCACCATGAACAGCGTGGCGCGGCCCTCGCTCTGCTTCATTGCGGCACTGCCAGCAGCGCAATCCAGCGCGTGGCCCCGGCGCTGACCAGATCGAAGTGGCGCACGCGCACGATTTCATCCGAGGTCGCCACCATGCGTCGAACGGCCGCCCGCAGGTGTTCGTACAGATGCAGCGCGCCCAGCGCGCGACGGGACGCGGCCCGCATCTGCTCGGCGAGAAGTTGCAGTTCGGCGCGCTCGGCTTCCACCAACGGGGCGGCGTTCTGATCGCCTTGGAGCTGCTTGACCTGTTCGCGCGCGTGATCCATCCGATCGCGCAGAGACTCGAGCGTCCCCGGCGCACCTTCGACAACCAGCGCCAGCGCGTACATGCGCGCGACGACGCGGTGATGCCATTTTTCGTCGGTCTGCGGAAACAACGGCTGCTGCGCCAATGCGAAAACCGCAATATCCGCGATCTCACGCGGGCTAAAGTGCCCCAAGATCGAGCCGAAGAGATCTTGAGGCAGCGGATCCGTCGCCAGTGGGTCGAGCCTGACGGCCTCGTCCGTCACGGAATCTGGGCCGACGTTGTAGATGTGTTCGCCGCGCCGCTCGTCGTGGCCGATCATCTGACCCGCGAGCCGCTCGTAGACTGGGTACGTGAGGTGAAGGGGCAGCAAGCGCAATTTATAGGCCGTGGAATCGTGCAGCTCCCACGGGGAGCCGACCAGGCGGTTGACCTCGCCCTCGATGTCGAACAACTCGACGTTGCCGAGAAAATCGAACACCTTGTCTTTGGCCTGCGACGTCAGCGATCTGACGAACTGGCTGACAACCGGCACGACGACACCGCTAGATTCGCGCGCCGCGCGGAATCCCCGGGTTTGCGCGGACGCTGGGGCTGCCCACAGCAACGCAAGCAGCGGCATCACCTGCGTCGCGACAATCTTGTGCTGGCGGCGCAACACCCGACTTCGCACCAGGCTTGACGGCCGCATCGCGCGACCATTGTATCACCTGGGCACTTGCGGCTGGGCGCCCGGCCAGTGAAAATCGGGCTAGAACATCACACGCAATGAATCCTCGACCGCGCGCGACGACTCTCACCTTGGCAGCCTTGGCAACGCTTGTTGGTGCTTGCCGACCCAGCGCGCACGAGCCGTCGGGGCCTCCACCCACGACGACGGCAGCACAGGTGCCGAAGACGCCCGCGCCGCGCCCTGACACACTCCCGGGAGCACCGCCGACGCTCGAGACGCCCGCCGCTGCCCCCGCCCCGTCCGGTGCCCCGAGCACCGAACCCGGTACAGGCCAGGTTCTGGTTGTCGATCCGGGCGTCGAGCGCTGGTTGCCTGAGGGCGCGGCGCGCTCGATGGGATACACCGTCGTTGATCTCGGCGACGAATGGACGCCCTACATCTTCGCGCCGCAGCGTTCTGATTCCGGCGAAGACTTGCCCAACCGCTACCGGCGCGTGTTCGTCGGCCTCGCCAACGATCGGCTGGATGAGGATGGATCACCGTTGCCACCCGATCAGAAAAACCACCTGGAGCTGTACGGGATTTTTCCTTCGATGGGCGTGTTGTCGGCGCGGTTTGCCGACGATGCGCGGCACCGCTGCCCGGAAGAAAGCGCCGAGGATCTGGCGGCCCTGCAGGCGGTGGAATCCATCGATTACGTGGCGCCCGACGCGATCGCCGCGGACGACGCGAAGACTGCCCGCATCCGCCGCGAGCTCGAATCGGCGCGAAAAGGCGCGGGTCTAAGCGCCATCGAAGAGCTTGCCCGCGATCCGGTGCAAGCGGCGCGCATCAAGCTGGTGCAAAAGCGCGCGGCCGAGAAGGCCGCGATGGCGGCGGTGGAGAAACGTCTCGCGTGCGAGGGTTTTCTGAAGACCGCGGGCCATCGGCGCGGCGTCTACGACGATGCCATGCGCAACGCGGTCAAGCGCTTTCAGCAAAAACACATGATCTACGAATCGCACTACTTGCGCCGGGAGACCATGGACGCGCTGTCGCGCACGCTCCTTGAAAACGACCGGCTGTCGCTCTTGCGTGCGCTGCGCGAACGCGTGGTGGACGCCGCCAGCGTCATCGAGGACGGCTCGGTTGCAAGCTTGCCCAACCTGGCCGACGATCTGACGAAGGTGGCCGCGACCGCGCTTGGTTTTGACACCGTCGATGGCGCGCAGGCGTTTTTCCGGAAGCATCCGCAGGCCGAGCTGACCCAGCTTCGTGTCGCGATCAAGTTGCCGCCCCCGCCCGCGCAGCACGAACCGGCGATGGATCTGTCCATCGTCATCGATCGCGGCGATGTCTGGTACGAGCTGCCCTGGGATGAAAAAGGGGCAAGCATTCCCCAGCCGCGCAAGCGCTACCCGCAATTCACCCTCCGCGCCAAGGTCGCCGGAAAGATCGTGCCCCTCGTCCACTGGCGCACCACGATCGGCGGCTGGCGGGCGGATCAGGCCAGCGACGGGTACGAGTACTTCCGTTACAAAGGTTCGGACGTGGGGCCGCGGGTGATTCGGCAGGTGGTCGTGGGCCCCGTGTGGATCCCGCCGGCGTCGACGCCCATCCGATCCTTGCTCAAGACCAGGCAGGTACACGGGCATTTCGAGAAGATCGTCAACTACGACGAGCTCGGCCCGGGTTTCCTGTCGGCGTACGGTCTGGTGGCCGGCTACTTCGTCGTGCCCGGCCAGGACGGGCGGCCAGACTTCGACAACGGCATTCGCGCCCACGGCTCGGCGGAATACCTGTCGATGTACAGCCCCACCGGCTTCTCGCACGGCTGCCACCGCCTGCCCAACCACCTCGCCATCCGCCTATATTCGTTCATTCTGCGTCACCGGAACGTGCGCGTCATGGGCGATCAGCCGGCGGATTTCTCGCGCCAGTTCCTCGCCAACGACGAAGCGTTCGACATGCGCATCCCGTCGCGCGGGTACGTCTTTCGCCTGGAGCCTCCCCTGCCGGTCGAGGTTCTCGAAGGAACCATCAAGGGCAAACGCAAGCAGCCGATAGAGGCTTACGTTCCAAAGCCCGGGACACATTATCCCGGGTCGCCTCCGCCGCTGCCCAACGGCAAGGATCCCGAAGCACGCGCCGGCGGCGGTGACGTCGAGGCCAAACCATGAAAGCAGCGGTGCCCGCCATCGATCCGAAACGACCGCTGCGCTTGACCTTCGTGTTCGGCGGTGCAGCCGTGGTTTTTGCCGTGGCCACCATGGCGCTTGCGTCCGGGCAACACCGCTCGGCGAAAAGTGCTAGCCCCAGCCACGCTACCGCGCCCGACGCGGGGCCGACGGTGCGCATCCAACTTTTCACCGTGCCGCCGAAAAAAGCCCTGGTTACTTGGGGCAAGAAGCCACTCGGGCGCATCGCGCAGCCGCGCCGTCCGTTGATCATCGAGCGGCCGCGCGACAGTGGCCCGATTGACCTGGTGGTACGGGCGGAGGGCTACATCCCGGTGCATACCCGCGCGTACACGTTCAGCGACAGTAAGATCGCCGTGAAGCTGACCCAAATTGCGGAAAAAAGCACCTTATTGGGGTACCGAGCCCCACCCCCGTCGGACGCCGGCGTTGCCGACGCTGGCCCGCGGTAGCCCGCGGATTCGCCGTATTCGCCACGGCGGGCAAAGCGGACTAGAATCTGACTCTTTGCTCCCATGCATGGTTCCCAGGATTACCTCGTCGGCCTCGCGCAGCTTCACGAGCTGACCGAAGCGGACGAGCGACGTTCACTCTGGCGGCAGGGCCTCGCCACGCTGGCTGCGGCCACGACCGACCAGAAGCCCACTCCGCTTGAGGGTTTGAGCCCCGAAGCGCTGCTATCGAGCGTCCGCGTGGCGTTGAGCCATGGCCTGGTCGACGACGTGGCTTTCCTTTCGAAGCCCGTGGCGGCGGCGGCGCTGTTTGAAATTGCTTCGGCCCTGCCCCCCAGCGCGGAAAAACGTGACCTCGGCCGCCGGGTGCTCAAGTCCCTCAACGAGGGCGACGCGGCGACGTTCGTCACCCTGGCGACTTCCCTGGCGTTGGCCTCGCAGCGCGCGCTGGCGGGACCGTCGGTGCGCGCGCGCGTGGCGCTGGCGCTGCGCCTGCCGATTGGAAGCGGCATCAGTGTTGATGGGCTGGCGCTGGCCCTGATTTCTCGCCCTGATCTTGAGCGCGAATGGTTTTCGGCCCCGTCCACCGGATCGCTGCCCTCGCGTCGGCTCGCCGCACGCCTGGTCGAATGCGCCGCCCGCGCGGCCGGCCGACGCGCCATCGAAGGCGACGACAGCGGCCTGCGGGTCCTTGAGCGGCCGTCGGTGGCCACAGCGTGGGCGCGCCTGATCACGGACCGCGAGTCCCTGGTGTGGAGGCACCTGGCGACCGCGCGTGGTCTGCTGGCGCAGGAGATGCCGCTTTTTGCCGAGCAGATCGAACGCGACCTGAATCCCAAGGCGGGCATCGGCGAGTGGCGTCGCGCGGCCACTTCGCTGGCGGCCACCATTGCCCGCGATCCCGTGGGCGGCCTGGCCCGTTGCCGCGACACCCTCAAGGGCGACCTGATGCACCGGGATCCGGGAATCGCCGGCGCGATGATCTTCGGCCTCGTGCGCGCGGGCGAGGAAGAACCGGAGGCATGCGAAACCCTGCTTGCCGAGCTTGTCGCGCAGGGCGGCATCGACGCCATCGAAGCGCTCGTCGACCTGCGCGAGGAGCACAGTGGGCGCGAATTTGGCGCGAAGGCCGCTGTCGCGGCGCTCGAAAAACTGCTCGCCGCCCCCGGCGTGAACGACGACGGCGCGCTCGCACTCTCGGCAGCGCTGGCCGAGGATCTTGCCAGCGATGCCGACAAGTCCGAGCTCACGCTGCGATCATGCCTGGCAGCCGCGCTGACCGGCTTTGCCGAGGGCAGACCCATCGACGGCCTGACCGAAAACGCCATCGCGTGCGCGCAAGATCTGATCACGAAGCTCGAAAAAACCAACGAAGACTCGCCCGACGGGCGGCGGACTGGATTCCGCGCCCTGCGCGAACTCGACCTCGGGGTGCTTGAAACGTCGACGCTGTCTGACCTGTGCGCGATGGTCGAACGCGACGCGACGACACCCGCCGCCAGGGCGCTGCCCGAGCTCATGGATCGCCTGACCGCCTGGTTGCTGTCGCGCGAGCAGTCCCCGCTGGCCACGGGCCAGGTTGCCCACCCCACGCTTCGCCTGCGGCGCCTGCGCTCGCTGTTGCACCTGCTCGACTGCGAGAACGCCAGCGATGAGAAAGATCCCGGTGGCCAGGCGCGTGATCGGCGGCTGCGGACGTTTCGGGTATTGCTCAACCGCGTACACGGAGATCCGCCGTCGCCCCTGCGCCGGACGTTGTGCGCAGCCCTCGCCCGCGCCTGCGACGCGCTCGTGCGGGACGAGATTTGCGAACTTTCCGACGTGCTGGTGGCGGTGTCGAGTCACGCCCGCACCGCGGACGAGCTGCAAGTGCTGGCCGAGGCTTCGATGGCGCCCGAGGTCAAGGACATCTTCCGTGCCGCGGCCGAGGTGGGACGGACCATGTCGTTGAAGAGCGGGACCGTGGCGCCGGGCGACCGGTCGTTTCTGGAGAGCTTCCGCGCGCTCGGTGAATCTCTGCCGCCCGGCACCTCGGCACGCGTTGAGGGCCTGCGCCGCGCGGTCCTCGGCATCGCACGGTCCCTGGATGTTCTGAACGAGGCACCCTCCCTCGCCGACCTGCGCAACGCCGAGTCGGCTGCCGCATTCGATCGCCTGGAGGATGCGGTTCACTACGGCGCGCAGCTTGTCGCCGGGGTCAAGCGGCGGCTCGGGCTGCCAGCCTCCGGAACCGTGTCGGTGGCTGGGCAGGCGCTGCGCGAGCTCGACACCGCGATCGACCACACGCTGCGCGAGCTCGATGATGAGTTGGGCGATGCGGTAACCAGGGCCATGGCCGCGCTCCACAACGAGCTTCCCGCCGGAATCGCCGACGTGGTGTCACGTGTCCTGGCGCGTTTCGCCAACCTGCCACGCGAGGCCCGCATCCAGGTCGATGGTGCATCGGTCGCGGCGACGGATCGCCGACTGCGCCTGCCCGCGTGGCTTCCACCGTCGCGTGTACTCGGCGGTTTCTACGTCCTGCGCCCCATCGGCGTCGGCGCGGGCGGTTCGGTCTTCGTGGCCCGCCGCGTGGAAGAACGTCACGACCCGCACGCCGAGCTGTACGCCATGAAGGTGCCCTCGTACAAGGGCACCGCAGCGCACACGCTGTCCGAGGAAGAGTTCTTGATCATGTTCCGCGAGGAAGCCGGTGCCCTCATGACGCTGCCGCAGCAGCTCAACCTCGCTGGCTTCGTCACCTTCGACGCCCGCGCGCGGCCCAAACCCATTCTGGTGATGGAACTCGTGCTCGGCCCAACGCTTGAACGCATCATCGACAAGCGTGATCTGTCGGTCGCCGTGTCGCTGTCGATCCTCGACGGCGTGGCCGCGGGCCTTGGCGCCATGCACGCGGGCGGCATCGGCCACCTCGACGTCAAACCCGCCAACATCATCTTGCGCCTGCCCGACATGGGCACCGCCTCGCGCGCCTTTCGCCTGGACGACCTGGTACCGTCCCCGGTGCTGGTGGACTTCGGTCTGTCTGGCCGCAAGCTCCGCCCGGGCTGCGCCAGCCCGTTCTACGGCGCGCCCGAAATCTGGGAAACCGACTCGCACGCCCGAACCTCGGATCCGATGGCCGCCGACGTGTACGCGTTCTGCAGCCTGGCGTTCGAGATGCTCACGGGCAAGACGCTGTTCGCGGGCGACACCCTGCCCGCGCTCGTGGCCTGCCACCTTGGTCACGACGGCAATCCCCCCGGCTTGCAGATCCTGCGCAAGGATTCGCGCACCAACACCGCCGCCGACGTGCTGTCGGCCGGCCTGCAACCGGATCCCAAGACACGCGCGTCCTTGAACGACGTTCGCGCCGCACTTGCCAGCCTGCGCTCCGAGCTGGAAGTGCTGTCATGGCCGCTCGGCGTGTAGCGGCACCGAGCGATCGACCTTTCCTCATGGCACCGCGGGGACCGGCCGGTTCTCGTGCGGCGTGAGCGGATTCCTTTTGCCGGACGCCGGCCCCGTCCCGATGGCACAGGGGGGGACGCTCCGGAACTGGCACTTGCGGAACTCGCACCTTCGCACCTTCGCACCTTGCCGATGCAATGTAGCCATGGTAGCTACATAAGCATGACCGTGGCGGTTCGGGTGCTCAAAAACAAGCTGAGCTTGTATCTGCGCCGCGTGCGCCAGGGGCAGCGCGTGGTGGTCACGGATCGCGGCCGGCCTATCGCCGAGCTTGGCCCCATCGGTGCCCGACGTGCTGGTGCCGCTGAGCGCCTGCAGCGCCTCGTCGAGGCGGGTGAATTGACCCTCGGCAACGGCCGCGTCCTGCGCGACATCGAACCCATGGCGATCGCGGGCCAGCCGCTGTCACGAACGATCCTGGACGACCGCGATTGACCTACTTCCTGGACGCAAGCGCGCTCGTCAAGCGCTATGTCCTGGAGCCGGGAAGTGAGAAGTTGCGCGAACTCCTACGGCACCACGCGGACCTTCTGGTTTCCCGGGTAAGCCAGGTAGAGGTTGCAGCAGCGCTCTGGCGACGAGTGCGGGCGGGCGATATCACCCGGACGAACACGCACACCTTGCTGGATGCCTTCACTGCGGATCTGGCAGGTATGACGGTGGTGGAACCGCGTGGTGCCACACTCGATCTCGCGGCTGACCTGGTCGAACGCCACCCCTTGCGCGCCTACGACGCGATCCAACTCGCGTCGGCGGTGCGATGGGCGCGAGAGTCGGCTCGCGCCGTGTCGCTCGTGTGCTCAGATCGCACTCTTTCCAAGGCGGCCGCAGCAGAGTCATTGCGCACAGTCGTCTTGGGTTGAATCGCAGTGTCCGGAAACGCCTCGAGCGCGATGGTGTCGCCCGGCGCACGTTGCGTCACCTGACGGTAGCTGTCGCCCAACGGCTGATGGTGCATCTCGATAACTCGGCCGGTCGCGTTTCCCTCA
>CAYSKR010000128.1:0-14079 GCA_964431675.1 uncultured Myxococcales bacterium | reverse complement strand
TTTCGCGCTACCTCATCGAGGAAGTACTGGGTGCAGGAGCTGGCGGAATCACCTACCGGGCCTTCGACCCGGAGCTCGGCCGCAAGGTTGCGCTCAAGTTGATCCCCGCCCGGGACGAACCATCGACCGCGACCGCCGTCCAAGCCGACCTCTTGAGGGAAGCTCGGAGCATGGCGAAGCTCGCCCACCCCAATATCGTCTCCGTACACGACGCCGGGCTACATGAAAAGCAGGTGTTCATCGTCATGGAGATGGTGGAGGGAGTGACCCTGTCGCAGTGGCTCAAAGAGCGCCGTCGGTCCTGGAAGGAAGTGTTGGATGCCTTCATCGATGCGGGCCACGGGCTGGCTGCGGCTCACTCGGTCGCCCTCGTTCATCGCGACTTCAAGCCCGAGAACGTTCTCATCGGCGTCGATGGGCGAGCGCGCGTAACCGACTTCGGCCTGGCGCAGCAGACAGGCTCGCGGCCAAGAACGGACAGTGAGAAGACAGCTCCCGGCGGTGTCCGTGCTTCCGGCATTGCAGGAACGCCAGCGTACATGGCGCCGGAGCAGTTCCTGGGTCGAAAAGCACACACCGGTACCGACCAGTTCAGCTTCTGTGTAGGCCTTTACACCGCCCTATATGGCCAGCGCCCGTTCGGCCCGGCCAACCATGCCGACGAATCGCTTCTGGCACTGGCCAATGACGTCATCACGGGAAAGATCCGGCCGCTGCCAGCGGGCACCCGCGTCCCTTCCGCACTGTACGATGTCGTCGCCCGCGGCCTGCGGAGCAATCCCGAGCAACGCTACCCCACGATTGTCGTCCTGCTGGCGGACCTGAAGAGAATTCGGACCGGCCGCATTCCTTTTCGGGCGTGGGCGCGTTGGGTCCTCCTGTTCGCGTTGTTCGTGGTGGCAGCAGGAGGAGCGATCAAGTTGACCTTTCTTCCCCGCTGTGGAAACGGCATCGTGGAGACGCCCGAGGAATGCGACGATGGCAATGAATCTGATAGTGACGGATGCCCCAACACGTGCCGCATCGCTGTCTGTGGTGATGGAGTGCGCGCCGCAGTGGAAGAGTGCGATGACGGCAACAGCGACAACGGCGACGGCTGCACCACTCAGTGTCTGCTGTGCAGCGGGTCAACCAACACTTTCCCCTCGCACCGGGATGGCCATTGCTTCAGGCGCCACGACACGCCGGCGTCCTGGGGCGACGCCCGTGAAATTTGCGAACAAATGGATGGCTACCTCGCGACATACCGAACCGCCATTGACGCAGAAATAGTTAACTCGGCGTTGCTCGGGGGACAAAGTGGCAGTTTCTGGATTGGGATGTTGAACCGAACCCGCGACAGGCGCTACGTCTGGCTCACCGGGGAACCTGCACCGGCATTGTGGACGCCGTCTCCCTGGAGTGACGGCGAGCCGGTGGCAAGCGCATGGCCGCGATGCGTGCAGGTGATGGCCGACACACCGGCAGGAAGAGAGTGGGCCTGGAGCACGACTGAATGCAACCACAAGCAGAGTTTCATCTGCGAGCATGATGGCTGGGTCTTGATGCCTGGGACCACCCACGCCTACAGGGTCTTCCAACGCCCCCTTGCGTGGGAATCGGCGCGTAGCTCATGCGAGCAACGGAAGGCGCACCTGGTTACCATAGGTGACCCCAAAGAACAGGCTTTTGTGGCGTCGCTAGCCCTCGTGAGCGTCTATACTGGTGCCAAGAAAAAAGCCGGAAAAGAAGAGTTCGCCTGGGTCACGGGCGAACCTTTCGAGTACCAGAACTTCGCTGCGACCGAACTGAACACCAATACCATCGACCGCTGCGTGTGGATTGGCCTCGATGAACTGTGGGGCGACATTTCGTGCGAGGACACCGAAGCATACGTTTGTGAAATTGCCTTCTAGGCCCAGGTTTGACAGGAGAAATCGATGCGACACGTTGCCCATCACGTTTTGGTTCTCGGGATCGTTGCTGGCTTGACCGGCGCGCTGGTCGCCGCCCCCGCCGCGCAGGCACCACCCGCCACCCGGCCATCGGCGCCCGCCACCGAGGACGACAACGCGGCCGTCCGCGCCGCCGGTGCCATTGCTCTCAAAGATTGGAAGCCCGATTCGTCGTTGGTCGTTCCGCAGAGCAACATCCCCAAGGCGCGCTTCCCCGCGATCGATGTCCATTCGCACAGCATGTATGTCAAGACCCCCGAGGAAATCACCGCGTGGGTCAAAACGATGGACGATGTCGGCGTCGCAACGACCGTCGTTCTCACGGGTGCCGTGGGCGCGGAATTCGACAAGTTGGTCGATCTTTTCCTCAAGCCCTACCCCACGCGCTTTCAGGTTTACGCCGGGGTGCTCACCGAAAACATCGACGCGCCCGACTATCCGCAGCGCGCCGCGGCCGAACTTGAGCGTTGCTATAAGAAGGGCGCGCGGGGGCTGGGCGAACTATCGGACAAGGGCTCGGGCTATGCGCGTGGATCTGCGCGTGACAAGCGGCTGCATCCCGACGATCCGCGACTGGATCTGTTTTGGCAGAAGGCCGCCGAGCTGAAAATACCAGCCAACATTCACATGGCCGACCATCCTTCGGCATGGCGTGCGCCCGACAACCACCAAGAGCGTACGCCCCGTCATCAGAGTCTCAATCAGTACGGCAAGGACGTGCCCTCGTACGAGGATATCTTGCAGATTCGTGATCGCCTGCTGGCGCGCCACCCCAAGAATATCTTCATCGCGTGTCACCTGTCGAATCAAGGCAACGACACGGCGTCGCTGGGCAAGGTGCTGGACAAGTACCCTAACCTCTACCTGGACATCTCGGCGCGGCACTACGAGATCGGACGGGAACCCCGCACGGCGGCCAAGTTCCTGGCCAAGTACAAGAACCGCGTCATGTTTGGCACCGATCTCGGAGTCAACAAGGACATGTATCTGTCGTGGTGGCGCTTGCTGGAAACGAGCGACGAGTACATGCCTGGGCCTGTGTGGTGGCGCCTTTACGGCCTCCAGCTTCCCGCGCCGGTGCTAAAGTCGCTCTACCGCGACACGGCCCGGAAGATCATGAACTGGACGAAAGTCTGAAGAACGGTCCCCCCCTCAACCTTGGTGCTCGCGCTTCCCCGCCGCAACCAGCAGAAGACCAAGGTTGCGTAGTTCAGACACTTGCTTGAGGCGGGCGAGGACAGCCTCGGCGTGCATCGGGACTTTCCCTTCGAGGCGCCGCGCCGGATCAAGGCTGGTCAATTCGGCCACCTGATCGAGGCGCGCTGCCACCGCGTGCGAGCTCATGTCGGTTTTCATCGATCGAGGTCTTTCAGCTTGGCCACATCGAGCAGGTCTTGCTGGCGACCGGCGCTGACCTTCATGCGAATCAGCGCCTCCCTGGAAACCACCGTGATGATGGTGTTGCCAAGCTGCACTGCGACCCGGTTCGCCCACGCTGGTGCGTCCGCGCGGACCAGCATGAAGTCCAGCGTCATGATCTCGGCCCCCACCACCTTGCTCACCCGCCTGATGCGCGTCCCATCCGCGAAATCCATCGGATCCGCAGCCAGATCGTAGCCCAGCAAGCGCGCGGCCTCCTGCGCCCGCACAAGGTCCGATTCGAGGATCACCAGATCGATGTCCGCGGTGTAGCGCGGCGCGCCCCACACCGCGACGGCGAGTCCACCCGCGAGCGCGTACTCGATCTCCGACGCTCGCAACGCCCGCGCCACCGCCGTCAATTCCTCGTGAATGTTCATCGGTGCCGCCGGGTAAAATCTAGCCGCGCTGCCCGCCGGATGCGAGGCCGTGGCAGCGATGCCAGACATTGCAGAAACTTGACACGGTACATCTGTTCTGTACTCTACAGGTGTTCAGGTGTCGAGGCGACACGACCACCCTTTCCAGGAGACTTCATGGGCCAACTGACCTTGGTGCGAGACGAGGAAGATGATCGCGCGTTGATGACGGACAAGCAGCGCGAGATCCTCGATTTCATTACCGCATCGATCCAGAAGCACGGCTACCCGCCGACCCTGCGCGAAATCGGCGGCCACTTCGGCATCCGGTCGACGAATGGCGTGAACGACCATCTGCGCGCGCTGGAAAAAAAGGGGTACCTGCACCGCGAAGACCTCAAGTCCCGCGCGCTCAAGCCGGTGGGCATGAAGCCGCCGGTGGCGGTCGAAGACGACACGGTCGAGATTCCGCTGCTCGGCCGCGTGGCCGCCGGTCAGCCCCTGCTG
Source organism: uncultured Myxococcales bacterium (assembly GCA_964431675.1). Taxonomy (GTDB): domain Bacteria; phylum Myxococcota_A; class Polyangia; order Fen-1088; family Fen-1088; genus CAYSKR01. The sequence goes on along the minus strand of CAYSKR010000128.1, from coordinate 9,860 downwards.
GCGACGGCGAACCACGAGGACAGCGTGCGCGTCGACCGCTTCTTCATCGGCAGCAACCGCGAGGTGTTTGCCCTGCGGGTCAAGGGAGATTCCATGATCGAGGACGGGATCTACGACGGCGATTACGTCTTTGTCCGCAAGCAGCTAACCGCGACGGCGGGAGAGACGGTCGTGGCCATGATTGGCGACGAGGCGACCGTCAAGCGGTACTACCCCGAGGGGGACACCATCCGTTTTCAGCCAGCGAACGCCTTGATGAGCCCCATCCTGGTCAAGAAGCGCGAGTTCAAAAGCGTGCATCTTCTGGGTCTCGTTATCGGCGTATACCGCAAGCTGCACTGAGCCGAGATATAATCAGGCATGGTGCCACCGCCACCTGGACGTCGGGCCCCGGGCGTTCTCGAGCGCCCGGGTTCCACGCCCGAGCGCGAGTTCGACGAGGACGCGGCCACGCTGTCTGACGAGTCGGCCTTGTCGCAGCAGACACGCGATTCCGCGACCCGCGTGGCACCGGTGCCGATGCAGCGGGAACTTCTGGAACGCAGCCGGCACGAGCCCGCCCTGACGGCTGAATTCGGTGCCGCCGACGCGCCGACACGCTTCTCGCAGGCTGATCTGCGAGATCTGCGAGCGTCGAACATCAAAATCACCCTCTCGAGCAAGAGCGACGTCCCCACCCTCAACATGAAAAGCGACGCCAGGAGCGATGGGCCGACGATCAACATGAAGAGCGACTTCTTGACGATGCGCGACGTGCCGCAGCCGTGGCCCCCCGCCCCACCTCCCGGCCACTCCCAACGCAGCACGCTGTCGCCGTTGACGCCCCATCCCAGCCCACAGCCGATGCTGCCGTTTCTTCCCCCACGACCGACGCCACCGCCCAGTCCGGTGGCGTTCGCGAGATGGCCACCCGCAACCGAGTTGCAAGATCCGGGGTTGCAAGATCCGGGATTGCAAGATCCGGGGTTGCCCATCGGCCCACCGCTTGACCTGAACATGGGCCTGTTGCCGGTGCAGGCAGGACCTGTCGCGCCCAAAACTCCGAGGCCGCTGCGCAAGCAAGGGCAGGCACGCCGGGCCAATCCGTGGCTCTATCCGCTGGTCGTCTGCTTTGCCGTGGCCGGGACACTTGCGGCTGTCGCTGTGGTGATGTCGAGATCAGGCGGGCTGAACGAAGGCCCCACGACTGCACCTGCCCGCGCATCGAAGCGCCCGAGCCCGACACCGCCGCCCCAAAAAGTGGCCCCGCCAGCGCCGGAACCATTGCCGCCCCGGGAGGCCACGCCCGGCCCCCCGCCGACCTTTGCCATCGAGCCCGAGCCGCCACATGCCAAGTTCAGCAAGCACCGGAGTCATCGGCGCTCGGCCAAGGGCACCACAAAATCAAACCGGCCGCACAAGCGTGCCAACCACCGGGCGGGCCGCTAGAACATCATCCCTGGGCGCAGCATGAACGCCAGCCGAAATAGTCGCACGGGCGGGCACTTGCGCCGCGGCGTTCTGCTGTCGCTGCTCCTGCACGCGGGCGTCCTGGGCCCGCTCGCCATCGTCACCTTCATCATGGCGACGCGCGCGGCATCCGACGTCAGCATCACATTCCAGGATGTCTCGTCGGCCGATCTGCCGCCGAACTTACCCCCGGTCGAAAGCCGAAAGATCGAGCCCACGGCAAAGGCCGATGCGGCGAAGAAAGAGCGGCGAAAATTGGTCGCCGAAGCCGAGCCCGAGCCCGAAGCGCCACCACCCGAGCTAACGCCGCCCACGCCCGCGACGGATCCAGCTCCGCCACCGCCCAAAGACCGGCTGCACGAAAAAATCGTCGATCTCGATCTGGAAAAAGACGTGCCTGCACCGCCGGACGCGAAATATCTGGCGCAGAAAAACAACCGCACCGAGCACGAAACCCGCGCGACGGACACCAACCTTGAAAAGGCGCAGAAGGGCACCACGGGATCGACACCGTCCTCCCGGAAGGACGAGCGCACGGGCGACGACGAGGACAAGATCGCCCAGCTCGAGGATCAGAAAAGCAAGGCGGGACGCGCGGCACCGGCGGTGGTGCCGCGCGAGAACCCCGTCCTCGGTCGATCGCCTCCGTCGCAACGCTCGCTGCTGGCGATGCGCGACGCGCCCCGGCGAAGGCACAACATCACGCCAGAAACCGCGGACAACCCGTTGCCCCGCGATCCGGACGGTTGGCGCGAGTTGCCCGAGGAAGGACTCGCGGCGACCAGGGATCTGCCAGGTCGCCCGGGTTCCGCAACCGAGCCGCGCCTGCGCCTGTCGGCGAAGCAGATCGAGTACCTGTTCGGGGCGGAATTCGAAGCGCAGCGGGCGCTCGCCAGCAAGCAGCGTTCAAAAAAGACCGGCCGCCAGGCAACGCGCACGGGCCGCGTGATGTCGGCGCTAGAAAACTTCATCCCCGAGGTCAAGCCCGGCAACCAGACCGAGCTGAACACGCGCGCCGCGCCCTTTGCCGCCTTCATCGCGCGCATGCACCGGAGCATCCACAAGCTTTGGGGCTTCGGATTCCTCGAAGATCTGGAATCCAAACCGATGGGCAACCCGTTCAACGATCCGAAACTGATGACGAAGCTTGAAATTGTTCTGAATGGCGACGGGACGATCGACAAGGTGACCCAGGTGCGCAGCTCGGGCTTCACTCCCTTCGACGCGGCCGCGATCGACACCGTTTACACGGCTGGGCCGTACCCTGAACCGCCGAGCGAGATCCGGTCCGCGAATGGAAAGATCTACGTACACTGGCAGTTCCACCGCGACGAGCATCAGTGCGGCACCGAGGGCGTCGACTATTTCATTCTCAACAACCCGCCCTCCGAACGGGATCGCGCCGAGCCCGATCCGGGGCGACCAGTGGGCGCGAGCACCAGCGACGGCGATCGCAACCCGCTTGAATCAAAGCCGCGCGCCGGCCGGGCTCCCCGCGGAAACACGCGCGACTTCAACGACGCTCGCCACGCCGGTAAGATGCGGCAGCTCGACGACGCGGCGGGTGCGCCGGAACCCGATCCCCATGCCGCCCGGCGAAGCGAGGAGCAGGTTGCGCGCGCCGATGATCCGCAGGCGCGCGCGGTCGCGACCGACTGGTTCGCGGCTCTTTTGCGCGGGGACACGGCCCGCATGCTGGCCCTGGTGAACCTGCCGTTTCGCGGGACGGGCGTCTCGACCTCCAGCAGCCGCGAACTCGGCAAGTGGCTCGCGGGCCTCGCGGACGAATCGCCGGACGGGCGCCTGCTGCAATCGCTGCAGGTCTATTCGGCGGCCGGCGCGCGCGGCGTCCTCGGCACGTTGCCGCAGGGGTTTGCCGACGACACGCGGATTCTTTTTGCGCTGGCGCGCCTGGGCGGATCCGCTGGATCGGACACGTTCGTGCTGGTCCTGTCACCGCGTTTCGGTGACTGGAAAGCCGTTGGTTTTTTCCGGCGCTAAAGCAGCGACCAGGACGACGAGCAGCAGCCAAATCGCATCGGCGAGAAGCAGATGCAAGATTTGCAGCGGCACCGGCGCTCGCAGGACCAGATTGGCAAGCCCGAGCCCCAGTTGCGTCAGCACGGCGACCCCAAGCGCGGTCGCCACGGCGCGTGTGCCGCAGGGCCGATCGCGTGCAGCCGTCACGCCCGCTACAACGAGCATGCCAAGGCCCGTGATCACGGCAAAGATCGGATGCATGGCACGCCAGCGGAGGAACGGGTGTGACGACGCTGACCAGTCTTGCGCGAGACCCTCGGCGAAGGTGGACACCGGAAACAGCGTGTCGCCGAGCGCGGCGATGGTGCCCGTGGTGGCCACGAGCAACGTTGCCGCGACCGCGATCCATAACCCAAGCCCGGCTCGACGCCAGGCGGGCGCGCGCGCCGAGATCCCAGCGGCCGCGCACAGGACCAGCACCAATGACGCCAGCAGCGCGAACGTGTTGAGCAAGTGAGCCGACATCCAGGCCGCGCGGGCGACTGACTTGTTGGACGCGACCATTTGCAGGAGCACGAGAAATGCACCGACGGCTGCCTCCGTCACCATGAACGCCATCGCCGCACCGGCAGCGCGCCGGGTGCCATGGCCCCGGGGGAAGGCTCGCAACGCCCACACGAGTTGGGCTGCCACCGCCAGGAACGCGAGGCCCGACGACGTCCGATGCGTGTACTCGATGATCGTCGCGGCACCCTTGCCGCGTGGGATCACGTCGCCGTTGCACGTCGGCCAGTGGCTGCCGCAGCCGGCACCCGAACCCGACGCGCGCACGTACGCGCCCCACAGGATAACCGCGAGGGTCAGCCCAAGCGTCGCAGCGCTGAATCGCTGGAACGCGGATGGATGGCGAAATCGCGCGAACATCGACTAGGTCAATAGGTCCGTCAGCTGCTTCGTGATCCCGGTGCGGATGCTGCCCGACGCGGGCGACAGCAGAAACATCAGGTCGACGTCCACGCGCACGCAACCGGACGCGATCTGCACGCGCGCCGATAGGCCCTTGCGCGCCACGAGCATCCGCTCTGGATCCTCCCATGTGCAGGTCGCGCCGTAGTCGTTTTCCAGCTTGCGTTTGGCCTTGTCCAGGCGCGCCCGCACGTCGTCCGGCTGCAAGGCGTGAGGAATCTCGACCTGAAACTTCGGCATCGGCGCGCGTGGGTTTCTAGCACGGGTGGCCAAACTCCAAGGCCGCGACATCACACCGCCTTGTCTCGCGCCGTGGTATCAATCTTCCCATGCCCATGCCCCTGCAATTCGAAGAAATCCATGCCACCCCCGATGCAAAAAAAGTCAACGAGGAGTGGTTTGTCCTCGCCAACCGCGGGGCCGCGGCAGTTTCCACCGCGGGCCTCGCGGTCATCATCGCGCGTGAGGGCAAGCGCGGATCCGTGCTCGGGCAGATTGATCCTGGATTCATGCTGCAGCCTGGAGAGAAGATCCTCCTGGTCAGTGGAGTGCCCGGCAAGGTCGCGCAGGGCGAGCCGCCCGCCCGGGATGGAATCCGCGTCTACCACCTGTTCCTGCGCGAGCCGCTTCTGCGCGGCAACGGCACCACGCTGCGTTTCGCCCGCAACCAGATGGACGTGGCCAAGGTGACCTACGACGCCAAGTCCGCAACCGGCGTTGCCCCCGCTGCCTGACGCGCCCCGACGGATCTTCACCCAACGCAGGGCGGATCCTCAAACCTCGAGGATCTCTTTTTCCTTCTTGGCGACGAACTCGTCCACCTTGGCCACGGAGGCGTCGGTGGCGTCCTGGACTTTCTTCAGGCCGGCCTTCTCGTCGTCCTCGGTGATGCTCTTGTCCTTGAGGAATTCCTTGAGCATCTCGTTCGCGTCGCGGCGGTGGGCGCGCAGCACGACCTTGGCCTCCTCGGCGATCTTCTTGACCATCTTGGCCAGATCCTTGCGGCGCTCCTCGGTCAGCGCCGGAATCGGAAGGCGAACGATCTCGCCGTCGGACGACGGGTTGATGCCGAGTTGCGCCACCCGGATCGCCTTTTCAATCTCGGGGATGAGCGACTTCTCCCAGGGCTTGATGGTGATGAGCCGCGCGTCGGCGACGTTGGCGGACGCGACCTGGTTGAGCGGCGTCGGCGTGCCGTAGTAATCGACCCGGATCCCGTCGAGCACCGCCAGGTTGGCCCGCCCGGTGCGGACCTTAGCCAGATCGCGCTTGAACGCCTCGATGCCCTTCTCCAGGTTAGAGGCCAGCTCCTTGAGCAAATCATTTATCATGCGAACGCTCCTTCGTCGGTGACACCCGCGGCTCTCCTCGCTCCTCCAGAACCAGCGTGCCCAGCGGCTCGCCCAGCACCACGCGGCGAATGTTGCCCGGCTTGGTCATGTTGAACACCAGTATCGGCAAATTGTTGTCGCGGCACAACGAGATCGCGGTGGAGTCCATCACCTGCAAGTTGCGGTTAAGGACGTCGAGGTACGACAGCCGCCTGAACATGCGGGCGTCCTTGTGCTTGTGCGGATCCTTGTCGTACACGCCGTCGACGCGGGTCGCCTTCATGACGATCTCGGCGCCGATTTCCATCGCCCGCAGCGAGGCCGCGGTGTCGGTGGTGAAGAACGGGTTGCCGGTGCCGGCGGCAAAAATGACGAGGCGCCCTTTTTCAAGGTGGCGGATCGCCCGGCGCCTGATGTAGGGCTCGGCCACGCGCGAGACCTCGATGGCCGACAAGACGCGGGTTCGCTCGCCGCGCGATTCCAGGGCGTCCTGCAATGCCAGCGAGTTGATCAACGTCGCCAGCATCCCCATGTAGTCGGCCTGCGCGCGATCCATGCCGGCCGTCGAAGCGGCCACGCCGCGAAAGATGTTGCCGCCACCGAGCACCAGGGCGATCTCAACCCCCAGGGCGTGGACCTCAATCAATTCGTCGGCGATCTGCGCCAGCGTCACCGGATCGATGCCGTAGCCTTGCTTGCCAAGGAGCGCCTCGCCCGACAGCTTGAGCAGGATGCGGCGGTACTTCACCGACGGGTGAAGCGGCGGCCGCACGTCGTCGTCATCCAGCGGGTGAAGCGGCGACACGTGCGCGGTGGCGGTCGGGGCTGCCATCGCGGGGCGTTTGTTGCGTGCGGTCGGCCTGGCCATGAGTGAAGACGCCCGTCCAACCGCGCGTCAGTTGATGCCCGCCTGCTTCTTCACTTCTTCAGCAAAATCGTCGGCGCGCTTTTCCAGGCCCTCGCCGACCTCGAAGCGAACGAAGCGGCGCACCTTGCAGTTCTCGCCGACCTTGATGCGCAGATCGTCGAGCAACCCGCGGATGTCCTTCTTCCCCTCGGCGTCCTTGACCCAGATCTGGTCGAGCAGACAAATCTCCTTCTTCCACTTGGCGATCTGACCCTCGACGATCTTCGGCCACACCGGTTCGGGCTTGCCCGACTGCTTCGCCTGATCGAGCCGCACGGTCCGCTCGCGATCAATCACCACGGCGGGGATGTCGCTCTCCTCCACGTACTGGGGATTCATGGCGGCGATCTGCATCGCCACGTCCTTGGCAAACACCCCGAAGGCCTCGTTGCGCGCCACGAAGTCGGTCTCGCAGTTGACCTCCACCATGACGCCGACGCGGCCACCGTGGATGTAGCTCATCACCGCGCCTTGCGAGGCGATGCGGGTCGCCTTTTTCGCCGCCTGCGCGATGCCCTTCTTGCGCAGGTAGTCGATCGCCTTTTCCATGTCGGCGGCACATTCCGATAGCGCCTTCTTGCAGTCCGACATGCCTGCCCCGGTGCGTTCCCGGAGATCTTTGATCATCTGTGGAGTGATTTCAGCCATGACTTTCCTCTGCTGATGCTGCGTGGCGACGCCCGGCGCCGCCACCTTGGTGGGGTTATTCCGTGGCTTCCGAGTCGGGCCGCGCGGCCGCTTCCGGCTCCGGCAGATCCCCACCCCGGTGACGCGCAACAACCTCGACGCGCGGGCCTTCGCCGCCCGACGACACGCGAATCGTCTGTGCTTCGGGCGCGGCTGTCTCTTCCGCCGTGCGGGCCGCGCTGGCGCGCTCGCGAGCCAGTTTTGCGCCGATGATGCAGGCATCGGCCACCTTGGCTGCGAACAATTTGATCGAGCGGATGGCATCATCGTTGCCTGGAATCGCGTGGTCGATCAGATCAGGGTCGCAATTGGTATCAACCACCGCGATGATCGGGATCTCGAGCTTGCGCGCCTCGGAGACAGCGATGTGCTCCTTGACCACATCGACGATGAACACCGCGCCAGGCAAACCGCCCATGTGCTTGATCCCGCCGAGCGCCTTCTCCAGTTTCTCGCGCTCGCGCGACACGCCGATGACTTCCTTCTTGGTCATGCGCTCGAACGTTCCGTCCGTCGCCATCTTTTCAATCGACACGAGCCGCTCGATGGAGGCCTTGACCGTCTGGAAGTTGGTCAACGTGCCGCCAAGCCAGCGGTTGGTGACGTGGAACTGATTGCAGCGGGCGGCTTCCTCGCGAATCACTTCCTGCGACTGCTTCTTGGTGCCGACGAACAGAACCGGATGCCCGGCCGCAACGGTGCTGACCAGAAATTTGAATGCGCGGTTGAACGCCTTGACCGCGTGCTGCAAGTCGATGATGTGGATGCCGCTGCGCGCCCCATAGATGAACGGCTTCATCTTGGGATTCCAGCGCCGGGTCTGGTGGCCGAAGTGAACCCCCGCCTCCATCATCTCGCGCATCGTGAGGGGGGCGTCGGAGGGCAACGGCTGGATCATGCCGTCGGCCGGGGTCGTGGTTGCTGCTTCCATGTTTTCCTTTCGCGTTGTTGCCGCCGTCGGAGTCGGCGACGCCCCGTAACCCAACCCGACAGTGCGGGCAGGCACGCGCGGGGCATCTCGTCCGGCGTGTGGATTGTGTTGAAAAGGGTTCAGTTCTTACCACGGTTTCACCACTTGCCGTGGAAATGTTGGCGATTTTCCTTGCTTTGATACGCCCATGGGGCAGCTTTATCGCGCCTTTGCGTCAGGCCCGCCGTTTGCTTACCCCTTTGGGCAAACCCCGGGCAAAGCTGCCCAAATACAGGAGTCACGATGCCTCTCGTCAAATCCGGTTCGCCCGCCACCATTCGCCCCGCCACTGGCCGTCTTGGAATCTTGACCCCGGGCATGGGTGCCGTCGCCACGACCTTCATGGCCGGCGTCGACGCCATCCGCAACGGACGCGCCAAGCCGATCGGATCATTGACGCAGATGGGGACCGTCCGCCTGGGCAAGCGCACCGATGGCCGTTCGCCGCTGATTCAGGAGTTCGTGCCGCTCGCGAGGCTTGAAGACGTGGTCTTCGGTGGCTGGGATCTGTTCCCCGACGACGCCCACCAGGCCGCCACCAAGGCCGGCGTGCTCAGCCCCGAACACCTCGCGGCCAGCAAAGAATTCCTGTCGACCATCAAGCCCATGCCGGCGGTGTGGGAGCAAGAGTACGTCAAGAATCTCACCGCGACGCACGCGAAGAAGGGCAAGTCCAAGATGGACCTGGCCGAGCAGCTCATCGCGGACATCGAAGCGTTCCGCAAGAACAACAACTGCGATCGCCTGGTCATGGTGTGGTGCGGCTCGACCGAAATCTACCGCGAGCCCGCGCCGGTGCACCAGTCGCTTGATGCGTTCGAAAAGGGCCTGCACGCGAGCGATCCGGAAATCGCACCGTCGCAGATCTACGCCTACGCCGCGCTCAAGTGCCGGGTGCCATACGCCAACGGCGCACCGATGCTGTCGCTCGACAACCCGGCGCTGCAGGAACTGGCGAAGAAGAACGAGGTTCCGATCTCCGGCAAGGATTTCAAGACCGGCCAGACGTTCATGAAGACCATCCTCGCGCCGGGGTTCAAGGCGCGCCTATTGGGCATGAAGGGCTGGTACTCGACCAACATCCTCGGCAACCGCGACGGCGAAGTCCTCGACGATCCCGAGTCGTTCCGCTCCAAGGAAGTGTCGAAACTCGGCGTGCTCGAACACATCCTGCAACCGCACCTGTACCCCGACCTTTACAAGGACATGACGCACGTCGTGCGCATCAACTATTACCCACCGGCGGGCGACAACAAAGAAGGCTGGGACAACATCGACATCTTCGGCTGGTGCGGGCTTCCCATGCAGATCAAAATAAATTTCCTCTGCCGCGATTCCATTCTGGCCGCTCCCATTGCCTTGGACCTCGTCCTTTTCACGGACCTCGCGCAACGAGCGGGCATGAAGGGCATCCAAGAATGGCTTTCCTTCTATTATAAGAGCCCCATGACCGCCGCTGGCCTCTATCCCGAGCACAATCTCTTCATTCAGGAAATGAAGCTGAAGAATACGCTGCGTTACATGATGGGAGAGGAGCAGATTACTCACCTTGGGCTGGAATATTACGAAT
>CAYSKR010000127.1:0-4137 GCA_964431675.1 uncultured Myxococcales bacterium | reverse complement strand
AGTTGATGCAGGAAAAGCTGTACGACGCGGCGGCGTTTCTGACTTCCACGGAGTCGGCCGGTCGTCGCGGCGCGTACCACGAGCCCGCCGTTGATCTGACTATGAAACGTTTCCTCGCCGGCCTGGCAGGACACGTCGGCGGTTACATCGCAGGCACCAGGTAACGCCGTGCAAGCGCGTCTCGATTTTCCCGTCACCATTCCAGACGACGCCTACAACTACGGCCGTCGAGCCTCGGGCGAGGCGCACGGCGTGGTCCTGACGAAGCCGCATGTGGTGGAGCTGATACTGGATCTGGCCGGATACTCTTCCAAGAGGCCACTTTCCGACATGCGGCTGCTTGATCCCGCGTGCGGCAAGGGCGCGTTTCTGATCCCTGCAGTGCAGCGGCTCATGCAGGCCGCACGTCGCGCCAGGGTCAAGCCGGCTGATCTTGACGGCGCAATTCTGGCCCTCGACATCGACGACGAACATGTCGCCTGCTCCCGCGAGGCCGTCGCCGCTGCTCTGGTGGGAGAGGGGGTCGAGGATCGCGTTGCGCGCGATCTGGCAGCACGCTGGGTCCAGCAAGGCGATTTTCTGGTTGCCCGAATCGATCGTCATTTTGACGCCGTGGTCGGCAATCCTCCCTATATTCGCATCGAACAGATCTCGCCCATCCTGCAAGCCGAGTACCGCGCCCGATATGCGTCGATCTACGATCGCGCCGACATCTACGTCGCCTTCATCGAGCGTGGCCTGTCGTTGCTTGGCCCGGCCGGAGTGCTGAGCTTCATTTGTGCGGATCGCTGGACCCTCAACCGATACGGTGCCCCGTTGCGAAAACTGATTGCCGACCGGTACCACGTCCAGACCTACATCGATCTGCGCCAGGCCTCCCCCTTCGAGTCGGAAGTCATCGCCTACCCGGCAATTTTCGCCATCGGCAGCCAGAAGGCCGGTGCGATTCGCGTCGGCCGAATGGCTGCAGCATCTGCGGAAGAATGCATGGCGCTGCAATCGGCCTTGCGCGATCCGGAGCACCCTGGCCCGGCGGCCCTGTCTTCCTTGTCCTCCTGGTTCGAGGGGGACGAGCCGTGGGCCCTTGGATCTCCCGACCAGCTCTCGGCCCTGCGAGATCTCGAAGCAAGGTTCCCACTGATCGAGAGCGACGGCTCCACCAAGGTTGGAATCGGTGTCGCGACCGGCAACGATGGGATCTACATCGTCGGCGCCGATGCCGATATTGAACCGGATCGTCTCGTCCCGCTGGTCATGCGCGAGGACATAGAAGGTGGCAAGATCCGGGATGCTCAACGTTTCGTGATCAACCCGTTCCGCGAAGGCAGCGGCGTGGTCGACCTGAAGGCGTTTCCCCGCCTTGCCCGGTACCTCGGGACCCACGAGAAGGCGATCAGGAAACGCCACGTTGCCCAGGGCCGCCCGGATGCTTGGTTCAGGACGATTGATCGCGTCTACCCGGATCTCGTGACCAGACCAAAGTTGCTGATTCCCGACATCGCGGGCGCGAACGAGGTGGCCTTCGAGGCCGGCAAGTACCATCCCCACCACAATCTGTACTTCGTGACGTCCGCCAACTGGGATCTCGAAGTGCTCGGCGGGCTCCTGAGTTCGCGCGTCGCCCTGTTTTTCGTCTGGTCGTACGCGGTGAAAATGCGCGGCGGCTACCTGCGCTTCCAGGCACAGTATCTGCGGCGCATTCGCCTGCCGCAGCGCGACCAGGTGCCCGAGGCCTTGCGCGCCGCCTTGAAGGACGCGTTCCGCAATCGCGATTTCGCGCGCCTGGATGATCTCGCACTTGTGGCCTACGGCCTGCGGGAGCTTCCAGCCTTCGACTTCGTCGACACGCGCAGCCGCCGGTGACGGCTTTTCCGGCCGAACCTAACGAAGGGGAAGTGACCAGTCCGCAGGCGGCCGGGACTCGATGTCGTGGCGCGCGAAGCAGCCCTTGCACCAGCTGCCGATGCGGCGCATCCCGGCGACGTTGACGTCGTCGGCTGGCCCGAAGAGGTGAATCTCGTCGGTGCCGACGACCCACCCGCGAGCGCCGTCCGGGCTCGCGCCGCAGCTCACGCAGACATCGGCCCGGTAGCCCCGATCCGACGACGTGAGTACCGCGCGCAGCCGTTCGGCCTGCACGCAGTTCGCGCACACCTGATTGCAGGCAATGCCTCGCTCGGTCACGAAGGGCGCGTCCGCATCCTCGCGAGCCAGAAACGCGACGTTGCCGATCACCATCCAGCCCGGCGACGCGATCTCTCGGCCGCAGGTGAAACACGGCAGCGAGAAGACTGCCGGTTGCTTGCCGGAGTGTTCGTCGAAGATGACGCACCCCGATTCGCCACTCGCTTCGGTGCCGGGCGTCGACGCGTCGTTTGGGATGACCGTCACGGTCAGGTCGCTCTCGTCGCGTGCGCCGCGCGAGTTTCCGAAAACCAGCGACACCTCGCGCTCGGTCGCGCTCTCGTCGCAAACCACAAAAGGGACGATGTCCTGCCGGCCGTCGAGCGCGGCCACGAGGCGCGCCCGGGCGTGGTCCACATCCTCTGCACTCGTCCCCGGAGGGACGCGCAGCGCGAGATAGCAAGGGCTCGTCGGATCGATCGGGAGGAGTCGACGAACAAGCCGCTCCGCGAGTTCATCGAGCGTTTCCGTGCCGCGTTCGAACTCGAAGTGCCACGGCCACACGGACAGCCCCTTCCGCACTTGGCGCACGACCGCTTGGTCCGCCCCGAGCCAGCAGTCTGCGAGGACGCCCACCAGTGCGGCGGCCCACGGCCCAAAGTCGGTCCCGGGCGCGGGGGCAAACACCTGGCACTCGGAGCCTCCTGGGTCGACTCCCTCCGGGACGATACGAACCCGGAATGCGCGGGGATCCGCGTGCACGCCCACCTGCGGCTTGCCGACCAGCACCGTCATGCGCGCGGGATCGCACGCCCGGTGCACCGACCCGCACGCGCAACGCACCGGCCGCCACGTCTGCCCGAAGTGCACCTTGACCGCCGCACGCGCCGGCCGCAGCAGATCGACCTCGACCCCCGAGGTCGCGATGAGAAGAATCGCGGGCTCCGTCGTGTGCATCGTTTCCATGACCCCACGATACCTGGCAAGTCTGACACGGTATTCCGGCAAAACGACGACTGATCGTCGTTAGCCGCTGCCATTCGGGAAGAAGAAGCAGCGCTTGCCGACTTCTTGTTTGTGGCCGACTTCGCCGCGCCTGACCAGCCTGCGTAGGGCCAACTGACAGGCGCGCCTGGTGAGGATGCCTTTCACCTGGGAATAGTCCAGCAAGGTACCCTCCCCCAACTGCTGGCCCGTAGCAGTTCAAGAACCATCAAGACTCTGCGCTCCGCAATTCCGGGATCCGACCTCATGAAGTCACCTTCCTTTGGCCAACCTTGGCATGTCGGCCTGACATGTTTCGGCGCATCACCGTTCGCGCTCGATGCGATCGCGGGCAAGCCGCGCAACCGTGTCAGATGCGCGCGGTACGGTTGGTCATGGCATCGGGGGCGATTCGAAGTTTTGGCGACGCGCGTGCGCGGCACCGGGAAATGGCCGCCCACCTGCAAGGCCTCGCCACGGAGATCGACGCCACCCGACGCGACGCTGGTTTTCTCGATGCGCTCGACACGATGGCGCGCTTCTGGCGCTACGCGTGGGGCAACCAGCAGCTGATCCGAACGCAGCGCCCGAGTGCGACCCATGTCGGCGCGAAAAGTCTGTGGCTGTCGCTCGGCCGGTGGCTCAAGCGTGGCGTCAAGGCGATCCAGATCCTGGCGCCCGCGCCCGGCCTCGCGCCGCCCTTCGTGTTGGTGAAGGTGTACGACTGAAGTGGACCCCGTTTTTAGGGCCAGTGGGTGAGAGAGTGGGCGGTGCGTCAAAACGCACAAGAAGGAGTAGCCCCCATGAAAAAGAAACCCACGAGAGCCTCTTGCAAAACTCCTGGGCTCGACGTGCCAAAGTGCTCATGCGTTCAGGTGTGAGACGCGGGGGCAAAGCTGGGGCGCGAGATCAGGGGTAGAGGCTAGCCCGAAGTTCCCCGAGTGTCCGGGCGTAAGCCTTTGATTTTCCTCGGGAACGAGGAAAATCACAGGGCGCGTACTGGCTACAAGTGGACGTCGAGCAGGTCGA
>CAYSKR010000126.1:0-12556 GCA_964431675.1 uncultured Myxococcales bacterium | reverse complement strand
CGAAGGTTGCGCTCGATCAGCGTCAGATCAAGGCCTTTCTTGTAAGCTTCGACGACCGGATCCCAGGCCGGTTCAGTCTGCGAGACGCTGCGGCCCATGCGGCGATCTTACAACTTTTCAGATGTCGACGCCGACGCCGATGCCGATGTGCATCGCGAAGCCGGTCACCGGAATCTCGCGCGACACCTCGCCTCGCACCTCGGGCGCGAGCCACCAGCGCGCGCCCATCCGCATCTGAGCCGACGCGAAGGCACCCAGCCACGGGCCGCTGGCGTGGCCTCCGGTGACCGGCCAGTACAGGCTCCATCCGACGTCGGGGCCCAAACTCAAGCGCCAGCGCGGCGACAGCGCGCGGGTTGCGATCACGGGAGCGCGCACGAACACGAACAGGGCATCGGTGGTCAGCTCGTTGTCGCGCGTCCGGCTGGCCGCGAGCGCCGGCGCGACCGCCCAGGTCCACGATCCACGGAGCAGCCGCCAGCCGACCTGGGCCTCGGCACCGACCGCAAACAGTCGCAGGCCGACATCCACGTCAGCCGCCACACCGCGCCGCGCGACCAGCTCGATCTCGCCCTGGGGGAGGCGTGTCGTCTGCTGGATGTCTCGCAGCACACCCATGCCGAGAGCGCCAGCAACCTGCCACCTGCCGGGTGGCACGGTGTCGGCGGTGCGGTAGATCGACGTCGCCGTGCAGCCGGTAGCAGCGGCAGCTATCAACGCCACGGCCACCGCTTGATCAGCGCGCATGGGCGTCGAAGAAAGCCAGCACCTCGTTGGTGGCCGAGAAGTCATGCGACAGACGGCCGATGCGCCCGGTGCCGAAGTACTGCCAGCCGCCCGGCCAGGTGTGCCCGCCGCCGTCGACCCGGATGATCTCGAGCGCGGCCTGGCAGCCAACCCAGCGGCGGTGAACGGCCGTGGTCCCGTCGGCCGGATCGCGATCCGGAACGGCCGCGTCGGTGAACATCGAGGCGCACCCGTTGCGCACGCGCCAGCCTTCCAGCGTCGCATCGACGGTCTGCTTCACGCCGCCGCCGCCGCCGTCGATGCAACTGTCGGGCCCGCCGGTGAACGCCCAGCATGGATCTTCCGTGCCGTGGATCTGCAGCACGGGCACCGGCGTGGGGCAGTCGCCGCCCGACGCGGCGAATTGGTTGCCACCGCTGAAGGGCGCGACCGCCGCGAATCGCAGCCCGAGCGCGCACGCCAGCCGGTGGGTCATTGCGCCGCCATTCGACAATCCGCTGGCGTAGATCCGGCGATCATCGACCGGGACGATCCGACCGACCTCGTCGAGCAGCGCGCGGAAGTACGCGATGTCGTCCACGCCCGAGCGGCACGCGGGCCCGCTGACGCACTGCCAGCCGCCGGTGCCGCCGCCCGCATTCCACGAGCGCACGTTGCGGGTCGGGCGCGAGCCGGTGCCGTCGGGACGCACCACCGCATAGCCGCGCCGGTTGGCGGCCGCGACGAAGCACCCGGGATCGCTCTCGTCGCCACTCGGGCAGGTGATGCGTTCGGCGCTTCTGCGGTTGCCGCCGCCGCCGTGAATCAGCAGCACGGTCGGCAGCGGCGTCGATCCGTCCCATCCCGGCGGAACCGCGATGGCGAAGCTGCGGTCGAGCATGCCCGGCATCGGGCAATCAAGCCGCTCGCCCGCCGCCGCCCGCTCACATCGATCAAGCGGCCACAGACAGCCCGCCAGCGCGAGAGCACCGCCGAGGAAAATTCCTGCGTGCATGGCAGCCGCTACTTCTTCCTGGACGCGGGCACAGGCGCTGCGGGTGCGGCGCGAACGCCTGCGAGCGACTTGATGCGCTCAAGGGCGTCTTGGCGCGCGCCGACATCGTCGGCTGAGCTCACTTCGAGAAACTTCTTCAGCGCGACCAGCGCGTCACCGGGCCGTTTTTGCTGCGCGTAGAGAATGCCGAGATCGTAATACGCGCCTGGCAGCTTCGCGTCGTACGACAGCGCGACCTCGTATTCCTTGATCGCATCCTCGGTCTGGCGTTGCCGCCGGTAAACGGTGGCAAGATTGAAGTGAGACTGCGCGTCGCCCGGCTTGAGGAGGATCGCCTGCTTGAATGCCGCGACCGCGCCGACCTTGTCGTCGGCTTTCGAACGCGCCACGCCCAGGTTCGTCCACCCGATGGGGTCGTCCGGCTTCACCTCGGTGGCCTTTTTCAAGTGCGCGATCGCCTTGGCGGCGTCGCCCTTCTGCCGGTACGCCGCACCCGCCGAGATCAGCGCGTCGAAATCATCGGGCTTGCATTCGATGGCCTTCTCGAGCTCCCGGATGCCATCGTCGAGCCGCCTGGCGCGCACGTAGATCGACCCCAGGTTCGCGTGCGTTGCGGCGTCCTTGGGTTGCAGCTTGGCGGCCTGCTCCAGCGCTGCGGCGGCCTTGGGCAAGTCACCTTGCGCGCGCCAAAGGTTGCCCAGGGTGAAGTACGCGGCCGCATAATCCGAGCGCGCCTTGATCGCTTTTTCCGCCTCGGTGATCGCCTCGACCGTCTTGCCCTGCCGCTTGAGCAGCAAGGCCTGGTTGTAATGCGCCCTGGCGTCATCCGCGAGCGCGGGTGTCGCCACCACCAGCGTCACCGGAACGATCACCGCCATCGCATGGAAAAGTTTCATCGCGGCACCGAGCATACACTCTGCGGCAATCTGGCTTCGGCAATCCATAACTCCGCTCTTCTTTCAACTGTTGATCCTTGACCAGCGCGACAAGTTTCATTCGACCCCGGCAGCGAGTACACGCGACAAGGTCCTCGCCAAATGTGCGACGGAGAAGTTCGAGGACGGGGCGATATCGGCATCTGTGTGAGGCGGGGCGATCAGGCTGCTCGGGTGGTGGCGGCGAGTGCGGCGGGCCTGCGGCAGGCAGCGTCGCCGGCAACGGCGGGATGACCAGAGGCCGCATCATGGCGGCGGAGGAGAGCACGCCAAAGTAGCCGACGGTGTGGCGGCCGGGGGGAGGGACTGAAACCGCGAGGCAGGCAAACCGCGAGGCAGGCAAGAAAAGCGATGGGCTGCAGCTCGATCACGGCGGTTCCGTCGCGGAACGCTTTCTTTAGCCCGAAGTTTCCCGACTTGGAGGTGCATGTTGCGGAATCATTGGGGGTTTTTACCCGTGATACATGGACACATGTGTCGAAAAACTTGCGAGGGATCGGCCGGGCGGCGATTGTGGTGCCGATGACAACACCGGCAGTCCTTGTCGGTCAGGTACTGTCCAGAGTTGCGGCGGGTCGGCCGAGCCGTCGGGGCTCCCGGTGTCCACTTCACCCCGCGGCCGACAGGTACCGTCAGCCCTTGGATGCCGCGGCTGCAGCGCCAAGCTTGGAATGCTTGCGGCTGTAGCCGAAGTAGATCACGAAGCCGGCCAGGAGCCAGATACCAAGCCGCAACCAGTTGGGCCAGCCAAGGCCATAAATCATGGCCGCGCACACGACGATGCCCAGGATGGGCACGAGTGGCACCAGCGGCGTGCGGAACTGGCGCGGTGCCTCCGGGTTCGAGCGCCGCAGGATCCAGACCCCCGCGCTGACCAGGATGAACGCGAACAGCGTGCCGATGCTGGTCATGTCGCCCACGATGTCGCCCGGCACAAACGCCGCGAAGGCACCGACGAACCCCAGAAACAACAAGTTCGATTTCCACGGCGTGCGGAACCGCGGATGCACGTCCGAGAACGCCTTGGGAACCAGCCCGTCCTGGCTCATCGAATAGAAAACGCGCGACTGGCCCATCAACATAACCAGGATCACCGACGAGAATCCGGCGAGGATGGCGACGGTGACCAGCTTCGCCAGCCAGGCGTAGCCGGGCATGTACTTCATGATCGCGTACGCCACGGAAGCCTCTCGCCCGGCGGTGCGGAAGTCTTCGACGGTGGCGATCCCGGTCAGCACGTGGGCAAACAGGATGTAGAGCACGGTGCAGATGGCAAGAGATCCCAGGATGCCGATCGGCATGTCGCGCTTTGGGTTTTTGGCTTCCTGCGCCGCCGTCGACACCGCGTCAAACCCGATGAACGCGAAAAACACCACACCCGCGCCGCCCAGGATGCCCAGCACGCCACCGTAGTTGTGGCCGATGCCCTGGCCATCCACGTAAGTGGTGGCGGCGGGAATATAGTTGTCGTGGTGGGCGGGATTGATGAACGACCAGCCGAGCGCGATGACCAGAATAACGATCGCCACCTTGGTCACGACGATGAGGCCGTTGACGAACGCCGACTCCTGCGTGCCGCGAATGAGCAATAGGCTGAGCGCGAAGATGATGAACAGGGCCGGCACATTCATGATGCCGGTGGCGAGCACGGTCCCGTGCGCGTCGCGCAGCGATTCGAAGGGCGAGTGGCACCAGGCGAACGGAACGGAGAGGCCACCGGGCAAGAATTCGAGCAGCTTGTTAAGGTACTCACTCCACGCGATGCCCACCGTCGCGGCACCAAGGCCGTATTCGAGAACGAGATCCCAGCCAATGATCCAGGCGACGAGTTCGCCCATGGTCGCGTATGAATACGTGTACGCGCTGCCGGCGATGGGAATCATCGACGCGAACTCGGCGTAGCACAGGCCAGCGAACGCACAGCCGAGGCCAGCGACGATGAAGCTGAGCGCCACCGACGGCCCGGCGTTGTTGGCGGCTGCGGCAGCGGTGCGCACAAACAGGCCCGCACCAATGATGGCACCGATGCCGAGCGTGATCAGGCTGAAGGCACCCAGGGTCTTCTTCAGCCCGCGATCCGAGTCCAACGTCTCGGTCATGAGCTGATCAAGCGGTTTGCGAATCCAGAGGCTCGACATGGTGGAGTTGCGCGGCAGTGTAGCCCCTTGCGCCAAGCGCATGCCAGCGAAGTTATCGAAATTAGCCCAGGCGCTTGCCCTGCGCGGCGACGGCCCTGGCCGCGGCTTCGATCGCTGCGGCGTCACCAAGATAGCGGTGCGCCACCGGCCGCAGATCGGCGTCGAGCTCGTACAGCAGCGGAATCCCGGTCGGGATGTTGAGCTCGATGATGTCCTTGTCCGAAACCCCGTCCAGGTACTTCACCAGCGCGCGCAGGCTGTTGCCGTGCGCCGCCACCACCACGCGCTTGCCCGACTTGATCGCGGAAGCGATCCGCTCGTGCCAGAACGGCAAGAAACGCGCCACGGTGTCCTGCAAACATTCGGTCGTCGGCAACTCGGACGCCGCCATGTCGCGGTAGCGCGCGTCGTGCCCGGGAAAGCGCGGGTCGGCTTTGTCGAGCGGGGGCGGCGGGATGTCGTAGCTGCGGCGCCAGATCTTGACTTGCTCCTCGCCGAACTTCGCCGCGGTCTCGGCCTTGTCGAGTCCCTGCAAGGCCCCGTAGTGCCGCTCGTTCAGCCGCCACGAGCGCTCGGTTGGAATCCACATCAGATCCATCTCGTCGAGCACGATCTGTAGGGTCCGGATGGCCCGCTTGAGCATCGAGCTGTAGGCGCAGTCGAACACGAATCCTTCCGCCTTGAGCAACGCACCGGCCGCACGCGCCTCTTGCTTGCCCTTGTCCGACAGATCGACGTCGGTCCAGCCGGTGAAGCGGTTCTCGCGATTCCAGTCGCTCTCACCGTGGCGCAGCAGCACCACCTTGTGCCTCTTAGCCACGGTCCCTTACGGGCTCCCGGGCAACACGTCGACCATGCCTTTGGCCACCGATTCACCCGCGAGGCAGACGGTCTTGTCGGCCCACTTTTCGATCTGCAAAAACACGTCGCCCCCAGCGCGGTACCGCCACATCTCGCAAGAGCCCGGCGCGCGGTCGGGCGCTGTGCCCGACATGGTGACGGCCGCGGCGCCCGACAGTCGCGGCACGTAGCTGCCGCCCTTGTAAGAAATCGTTGGCGGCGGTGGCGTGGCGATATCCAGATCCTTGATCTCCTTGAACACCAGCAGGCGGTCATCGGAGTCATCGAGCAAGGGCTCGATCCAGCGCACGTCCTTGCCGTCCGCCGCCCGTGCAAGGGGATAGACCTTGCCACCAACCTTGTAGGAAAGTACGGCCTGCACGATGAAGTCGCGGCCCTCCATGCTGATCACGTCGCGTACACCAAGCTTCATGGAATGTAGGCTACTATCTAGGAGTTTTCATGGCCGTTGACAACCTTGATCATCCAGCATGGCGGGCCGGGTTGGTGAATCGGTGAAGATCGAACTTGTTCGCGTCCTCGACGACGCAGGCCAGGTGGTGCATCCCGAGCGCGATCCCGGGCTTGACCCGGCCCTCTTGCGCAAAATCTACGAGACGATGCTGCGCGTGCGCTTGCTGGACGATCACCTGTTGAAACTGCAGCGCCAGGGCCGCATCGGCTTTTGCGTGACCGCCACCGGCGAAGAAGCGACGCACGTCGGTCCGGTGTGCGCGCTGCGGCCGAACGACTGGATCTTTTCGTCGTACCGCGAGATCGGTGCCGCGCTGTTTCGCGGCTACCCACTGCGCACCCTGCTGTGCCAGATCTTCGGCAACGCGGAGGATCCCATCAAGGGCCGCCAGATGCCGGTGCATCATTCCGCGCGCCACCTTAATTTCGTGTCCATCAGCTCGCCCGTGGGAACCCAGATCCCGCAGGCGGTTGGTGCCGCGATGGCGGCCAAGCACCTGGGCAAGGACGACGTGGCCATCACCTACTTCGGCGAGGGCACAAGTTCGACCGGGGCGTTCCACATCGGCTGCAACTTCGCGGCGGTGCGCCAGGCACCGTGCATCTTCCTGTGCCGCAACAACGGCTGGGCGATCTCGTCGCCGCAGTCGGTGCAGACCATCACACCCACGTTCGCCCAGAAGGCTGTCGCGTATGGCATCCCGGGCGTTCTGGTCGACGGCAACGATCCGTTGGCTCTCTTCCACGTGACCGCCCTTGCCGCCGCACGCGCCCGCCGGGGCGACGGTCCCACCTTGATTGAAGCGCGGACCTACCGGCGCGGCGCGCATAGTTCGTCCGACGATCCGTCCGTGTACCGCGATCCGGAAGAGCCCAGGGAATGGGAGCCGCACGATCCGATCGCGCGCTTTCGCAAGTACCTGGAACGGACGGGCACCTGGTCGGCGGGGGACGAGGATGCCTTCCGGGCGACATTCGAGCGGGCGTTTTCGGCCACGCTGGCCGAGGTGGAGAAGATCCCCGCCAAACCGGCCCGCGCAACGATGTTCGACGACGTCTACAAGCAGCGGCCCTGGCACCTCGACGAGCAGGCGTCCGAACTGGAGACGGAGATCGCGCTGCACGGAGAAAAACGGACGCACTGAGCGCGCATTGGATCCACGTGCGCGCGGCCGTGGTACGATCCGGCGGTTGGGAGGACTCGATGCAGCCGCACGGAGTCTTGAAACAAGCTGCGAGATTGGCGCTGGTGCTGGCCACGGGCTGCACCGGGATGGTGGACGGCGGCGCTGGCGCTGGTGGAGGTGGCACGCCGGGGCTGCCCGGAATGACCGTCGGCAGCGGTGGAGGCGGATCAGGAATGACCGGCACGCAGCCCATCGCGCCAGGGCTTGCGGTGTGTGCGGCGAACAAGGTTGAACCGGGCCCGAGTCCACTGCGGCGCCTCACCAAGGTTGAATACGACAACACCGTGACCGACCTCTTCGGCACCGGCGTCGTACCGGCCGACAAGCGCCCCGGGGTAAACTCATTTCCCTCCGAAGAGCGGCGTCTCGGGTTCGACAACAACGCCAACGTGCTGTCGGTGTCGCCGCTGCTGTCCGAGCAATACCTGCTGGCGGCTGAATGGATTGCTGCGGCGGCGGTGGAAACCGGCACCGGGACGTGCGCAACCGGCATGACGGACGAGGCCTGCCTGACGTCGCTGTTTTCGGGCGTGGTCAAGCGGCTCTACCGGCGGCCGATCCTGGCCGAGGAGATCAAGATCCTCCACGAGGTTTACGATGTCGGGCGGCAGCAAGACTACAAGACGGGGGTCAAGCTGATGCTGGCGGCGGCGTTGCAGTCGCCGCAATTCCTGTACCGCCTGGAAGTCGGGCAACCGCCGAAGGCCGGGGACACCTACGTCTCGCCCACGGCCCATGAAATGGCGACCCGGCTGTCGTACCTGCTGTGGAACAGCATGCCGGATGGGATCTTGCTGACACTCGCGGACAATGCGGCGAAGGCGAACCGCGCTTTGACGACGAATGAGATTGCCGCGCAAGCAACCCGCATGCTCAGCCAAACCTCCGGCATGCCGCCCATGGTCACGCCGAATCCCAAGGCCAAGGCGATGGTGCAGCGATTCCACAATCACTGGCTCGAACTCGAAAAAGTTCTGGAAGTCGAGAAGGATCTCAAGGAGTTCCCGCTGACGGTGTTTCCGACGGCGCACAAGTCGCTGATGCGCGAGGAAGTCGACCGCTTCCTGGAAGAAGCGTTCTGGAATCCCGACACCGCCGGTACGCTGACCGCGCTGCTGACCGGTGCGTTCGCCTACGTCGAGCCCACCCTGTACGCGCACTACGGCAAGGGTCCGGGCGGATTGACCGGCGCGGGACCGGTGCCGGCGGCGATGGGCGTGACGCTGCACCAGCGCGTCGCGACCGACGGCCTCAAGCGCGGAGGCATCCTGACCACGGGTGCGGTTCTGATCACGCAGGCGAATGCCAACCAGACATCGCCCGTGTTGCGTGGCAAGTTCGTGCGCGAACAACTGCTGTGCCAGATGCTTCCGCCACCGCCGAACGACGTGGTGATCGAGCCACCGGTGCTCAGCAAGAGCCTGACCACGCGCGAACGGTTCTCGATGCACATGACGGCCGCGGCGTGCAAGGGGTGTCACCAGCTCATGGATCCGATGGGCCTTGGCTTCGAGAACTTCGACAGCATCGCGCGCTACCGCGACACCGAGAATGGCAAGGCCGTGGACAACTCGGGAGAGATCGTCGGCCTGACCAGCGGCACGTTCAAGGGGGTGGTGGATCTGGGCAAGAAGCTGGCCGCGAGCGAGCAGGCCACCGAGTGCGTGGCGCGGCAGTGGTTCCGTTTCGGCCATGGCCGCGAGGAAGAAATCGGCTTCGACGAATGTACGATCGATGCGCTCAAGCGCAAGTTCATGACAAGCGGTGGCAAGTTCCGCGACCTGTTGGTGGCGCTGACCACCACGGACGCTTTCCTTTACCGCAAGGTTGGAGGTGCGCCATGACGTTTGCAACCAAACCGTTTCGCCTGTCGCGCCGGGCCGTCCTGCGCGGCAGCGGAGCGGCCATCGCCTTGCCCTGGCTCGAGGCCATGTCGGGCCAGACCCGCAAGGCGCAAGCCGCCGCGCCCAAGCGCTGCATCATCTGGTTCCAGCCCAACGGCAGCATTCGTGAAGGCTGGGCCACCGCGCCGACCGATCCCGACTTTACTCAGTCGCGCATCTTCAAGCCTCTCGAGGCTTTCAAGAACGATCTGGTGGTGCTCGAAGGCGTCGACAACGTGGTGGCCGTCAAACCCGGGCCCGGCGACGGTCACATGAAAGGCATGGGCTGCATGCTCACGGGCACAGAGCTGTTGGCCGGGAAGACCGTCGGCGGCAGCGGCACTCCGGCTGGTCTGGCAGGCGGCATCTCGGTCGATCAGCAGATCGTCGCGTCGACCAAGCCGAGCACGCGCATTCCGTCGCTGGAACTCGGCGTGCGGGCGCAGGCGACCGGCACGGTGTGGGGCTACACCAGCTACAAGGGACCGGGCGTGCCGTTGCCGCCTGAAAACAATCCGCAGAGCGTGTGGAACCGCATCTTCGCCGACGTGAGCACCAACCCGGCCGACGACACCTTGCTTCAGCGCACGCGGGCTCAACGCAAGTCCGTTCTGGCGGGCGTGATGGCCAACTATCAATTGTGGGAGGGCAAGCTCGGGGCCGAGGACAAGCGGCGTCTCGACCAGCACCTGACCACGGTGTCAGAGCTGGAAAAGCGCGTGTCGGCCATGACGGTCGCTCCGCTGGCGAAGATCTGCACCCGGCCCGACCTGCCACCGAAGATCGATCCGAACGCCAACGACAGCTTCCCCATGATCGGCAAGCTGCAGATGGATCTGCTGGCCATGGCGCTGGCGTGCGATCTGACGCGCGTGGGGACGCTGCAGTGGGAAAACTCGGTCGGCGGCACGCGCTTCACGTGGCTGGGCGCCGCGCGCGGACACCACGACCTGTCGCACGACGCTGACACCGTCACCGACACGGTCGAGATGCTGATCAAGATCAACGGCTGGTTCTCGCAGCAGCTTGCCACCTTCATGGGCAAGCTCGCGGCGGTGCAGGAAGACAACGGGACGCTGCTCGACAACACGTTGATCTTGAGCTGCAACGAACTCGCCCGCGGCAACATCCACTCAAGCAACGAGATGCCGTTTCTGCTCGCCGGCCACGCGGGCGGCAAACTCAAGGGCGGCCGGTACCTGCGCTACCCGGGCACGGTGTCGCACAACAACCTGCTCGTGTCGATCCTCAACTTGATGGACGTTCCCGCCACCACCTTCGGCAACCCGATGTGGTGCACCGGCCCCCTCACGGGGCTGTGAAGAGTTGTCCATGCGACCGCCGCGCACTGCCTCGAAGATCTGTGCCACGCTGGCGGTCCTGGTCGCAGCGGGCACGTTTATCGCCGCGCAGATCGACCACGGCCGCCGCCACGTACCCGACATCGCGCCGGGCCGCTACTGGCTTCCACAGTTGACCCAAATTTGGCTTCCCGGCCTCGGCGCGGCCTTCGTTCTGGCCCGCGTGGCCTTCAGGCTTGAGCGCAGACGCCCGCCGCCCTAGATTCGGGTGCCGGTTTGGTCCCGTCCGATGAACGAAAACGCCGCCGCAGTCTCCCCACCTGATCCGGCACCCACGCGCCGGGCCAAGGTCGGCTGGCTTGAGCGCCTGTCGGAAACACAGACCGCGATCGTCGTCATCCTCTTTGGAGCGATGCTCTACCTGCCCTTCGCCGGCACCTACGGCCTGTGGGATCCCTGGGAAACTCACTACGGTGAGGTGGCCCGGCAGATGGCCAAACGCGGCGACTATGTCAGCCCGTGGTGGCCCGGATCGCCCATCGACGGCGAGCCGTTCTGGAGCAAGCCGGTCCTCACCTTCTGGATCATGAGCCTGTCCCTGCGTCTTGCGGGGCTTGCGGGCGCGGCGAGCAAGCCAGGGGAAATGGCCATCTCTGCGGCAGCGGAATGGGCATTGCGCGTGCCGTTTTGCCTGATGGCGCTGCTGGCGCTCTTTGGCGTGTACCTCGTGACATCGCGCTTCGTTTCGCGGCGCGCGGGCGTGCTCGCATCGGTGTGCCTCGCCACGTCGCCCTTGTTCTCGCTCATCGCGCGCCAGGCGATGACGGACATGCCCTTCGTCGGTCCCATGACGCTGGCGCTGGCGCTCGGCGCGCTGGCGCTGTTCGAGCGCGACGACAGTGAATTGCCGCGACGCACCTGGCGTGGCCTGGCGTGGCCGCATCATCCGCTGTTTTATGTGACCCTGGCGCTGTTCGCGATCACCACCGTGCCGCAGATCGCGGTCGACATCGCGCAGGTCAAGACCACGCTGTCGCTCGGCAAGCACCGAGCCAACTTGCCCGGCGCGCTACTGTTTTTGCCCTACGTCCTGGGTGTTCTCTCGTTCGTCTACTGGTCGGCGCGGACCCGCTACAAGGCACCCTTTTACCTGTACCTCGCGGCGATGCTTTGTGGTCTCGCGGTTCTGGCCAAGGGCATCGCTGGTCTGGCGCTGCCGGTGATTGTTTTCCTGGTGTACCTGCTGCTGACCTGGAACTGGAAGCGGCTGCGGCGAGCGCAGATCCCTTACGGCATCCTGATCGCGTTGCTCGCATGCGCAGTCGTCGCGGTGCCCTGGCATCACGCCATGCTGATCCGGCACGGCTTGCCGTTCTGGAACGAACTGTACGGCGACAACCACTGGCGTCGCCTGGTGCTGGGACGCCACGGCGATCGTGGCACGTTCGAGTACTTCCTGCGCGAACTTGGGTACGCGATCTTGCCGTGGATTGCGATCGCACCCTCGGCACTGGCGTGGGCGATCATGCGCCCGTTCAAGGCGGCGGCGCATACGCCCGGCGGTGATGGGCTCGATCGTCGACGCGAGATCTTCTGCCTGGGCGCGGTGTGGTTCATCGTCGCTTACACCATCGTGTCGATGAGCATGACCAAGTTCCACCACTACATTCTGCCGGCGCTGCCCGGCCTCGCCATCGTCGTCGGCTGCTTTCTCGATGAGGTGGCGACGCGCGGGCTGGGCGCACTCTCGCGTGCCACAGCGATGATTGGGCTGCCGCTCCTGGGCCTGGTGATGTTCGATCTGGTCGCCACGCAGGACGGTCCCGAGCACTTCCTGTGGCTGTTCTCGTACGATTACGTCAACGCACCCAAGGGTCGCACCTGGCCCGAGAATCTGAACTATGCGAGAGTGCTGATTGCGTTTGCGGCCGCGTTCGCCGTCGGCACGCTGACCCTGACGTTGCCGCGCATCCGCCGCTGGGCGCCCTGGGCCATGGCCTTCGTCGCGGTTGCGTTCACGGGTTTTCTGCTCGACGTGTTCATGAAGCAGACGTCCG
>CAYSKR010000125.1:0-5654 GCA_964431675.1 uncultured Myxococcales bacterium | reverse complement strand
GCAGCACATTCTTCATGGTGGCGTGCTACCTGCTTTGGCGCTGGGAGCGTCAAGCGGCGGAGCAACACAGGATATCGCCAAAGATCGCGCTCGCCTTCGGCATCATGACCGGTATGTCCGTCCTCACCAAGGCCACGGGAATCGTGCTGTGGTCCGGCGCGGCGATCATGCTCGCCTGGCACGCCCGACGAATAGCGTCGACATCGGGTGTGCGCGTGCTGTGCAGACGATTGGCGGCACCCGCGCTGGCGGCGACCCTGGTATTCTGCATGTCGATTTCTTTCTGGGCTGGGCCGAACCTACGCAGGTATGGCCACCCATTCCCTCACGCCTGGCGCGACATGGCGCCAAGCGAGCCTTTTCTGTATCGGCGCCCGCTCGCCTGGGCCTTGCCCTTCGACTGGAGCGCATACTTGAAGTTTCCCGTCATCCGTTCGGAGTCGGAGCCGCGGCCGAACTTCTGGGCGGTCATCGTCACCGGCACATGGAGCGACTGGTACAATCGAGGACTGTGCCGCCTCAGCGGCGGCGGATCAGAAGATCGCGTCTGGGGTGCCCACGACCCGACATGGGGAGGCAGTTTCTGGAACATGAGCGGCCGCTGCGTGCAGCAGCACCGACGAGTCCTGCGTGTAGGGCTGTTCTTGACGCTGTTTGCGCTGTTCGCGCTGCAGCACGTGGTACGAACTCACCTGCGCAGCCAGGGCCAGCTGGGTTCATTGGCGCTGCCCGCCGTCATCGTTGCGGAAGTCATGTTCGTGATGTTGTTCGCGGTGGCATATCCGTTCGATGGGGGGGCCGTGCTCAATCCCCGGTACATCATGCCTGCAACCGCACCTCTGTGCGCGTGCATTGGCATCACGCTGCTGCAGCTTCAGACCACCCACGGGCGACGCGTCGCAATGCACGGGTGTGTGCTGATGGCGACAGCGGCCGTGGCCGCACTTGTCGTGTTCCAGCGCTTCGGCACCTGAATCTTCTCTTGACCAAAGGGCGTCTCATGCCTTCTTGATGCACGCGTGCCAGCTGTTTTCCTGCACGAATTCGAGGCGCACCTGGCCACCCTCACACAGGCTGGCCAGGTGATCCATGTCGGATCTCGTCCAGTAGTGGGCGATGTGCGGCAGCATCTGATCGAAGATGATTAACTCGACATTCTTGAACGTCAACGTCCGCAACCGCTGGTAGTAGGCGGTCCGCCAGGGGATGCCCTGGATCGCTGGCCACGCCAACAACGCGACCCCCTTGGCAATGGCGTGGGTCAGTCCGATGGGCATCCTGGATCCCACCGCCCGCAGCGACTCGATCGCGGGCAGGATCAGCCGGTTGCCTTCCCTGGCGTAGCACCAAAGGACCAGCTCTCCCCCAGGCGCGACGCAGTTCCACATGCGCCGCAACACGGACTCGTGGTCGGCCAGGTGGTGCAACACACCGATGCAGGTCACTCGATCGAACGTGCCATGCACGCTCGGATCCAGATCGTGCGCCGAAAGCTTCTCGACCCTGGCGGTGGAAAACGAAGCCAGATTCTGGCGCGCGGCAGCCAGGCTGCCGTCATCCATGTCGATGGCCAGCACCGAAGCTGCACCCGCCTGCATGTACCAGTAGGGGTTTCGCCCCATGCCACACCCGACGTCGAGAACTCGCTTGCCTAGAAAACTCTCCAATGCTGTCGAGCCAAGCCAGCGCTCGAGTTGAGCTTTTGATTCGGGCAAAATACCCGAGTAAGTGGACCACTGGTATCCGAAGCGATCCGGTGAACCCTTGAGGTTGAGGTCGTGATCAGGGGACTGCATACACCACCACTGCTATCACTTGCGCGCGATGCAGGCCAGTGACACACCGACGGGCAGATTCACGCGCTCAAGCAGCGGCACCTCCAGGCAGAAAATGGCCTTGAGCACGGCGTTCACCATCGTCCCGCCGATCTGATTCTCGCTTTGAACGCGGCCCTTCGGAAGTAGCCGCATCGACCAGCGCGCCGCAAGAATCGGCGGAAACAGGATGGTGTTGAAAAACGACAGCCGTTCGACGGCAAAACCCGCGTTCGCGATCAACGATTGCAGTTGCGCGCGCCCGTAGCGCCTGCGGTGGTGCGACACGTCGTCTTGCAATCCCCACAGCAACATCAACGCCGGCACGAATACCACCAACACGCCACCCGGACGCAGCACGCGATGCAGGCCACGCACGGCCATGCCATCGTCGTCCAGGTGCTCGAGGACATCGAGCGCGACCACCAGGTCGAAGCATCCATCGGCGAAGGGCAAGTGTTCGGCCTGTCCGCGCACGCGGCCGGCGTGGCCGCGCGCATCGGTCCCACCAAGGCCGAGCGGCACCGCGGAAAAGTCGAGCCCGAAGGCGATCCGTCCGCCAGCGGCCAGTACCGGACCGTTGGCCCCGGTGCCGCACCTCACATCGAGCACCCGCGCGCCAGGTAGCAAGGCGGGCTGCAACCGTGCGATCATGCGGGAAAGAATCGCGCGGCGCCCCTCGAACCACCAGTGGGTTCGCTCGACGGACGCCTCGACCTCGTAGGTGGCTTGTTCCATGCGGCAACGGCCAACGTGCGTTCAGACTGGCCGTCGTCCCTCTGACGGAAACGACACGACCACGCTGCTCGACGGCGGCCCCTGGGGCTGGATGTTCACCTCTTCGGCGACGAGGTAGACGGGCTTCTGCTGCGATTCATGGTACGTGCGCACTTGCAGTTCGGCCAGGAGGCCCATGCCGATGAGTTGAATGCCGACGACGAACAACATCACGGCGAGCAGCAGCAACGGGTTGCGATGGGCGTAGTTCTCCGGGTTGATGAACTTTTCTATCAAGGTGGCCACGCCGGACGCCACCCCGCCCGCGATGAAGAGCATTCCACATTTTCCGAACAGGTAGAGCGGTTTGGTCGAGTAGTCGCCCAGGAACTTGACCGTCGCAAGATCGAGCAACACCTTGAGCGTACGGCCGATGCCGTACTTGCTCTTGCCCTCCATGCGCGGGTAGTGCCGCACCACCTGCTCGGTGATGCGGGCGCCGCTCCATTTGGCGTAGATCGGGATGAATCGGTGCATCTCGCCGTACAGCCGAACAGGCTCAAGCACCTCGCGCCGGTAGGCCTTGAGCGTGCAGCCGTAGTCATGCAACCGCACGCCACTGACCCAGCCGATGAGCCAGTTGGCGATGCGCGACGGCAACCGCCGCGACAGCGCTCGGTCCTTGCGATCTTTGCGCCAGCCCGACACCACGTCGAAGCCTTCTTCGAGACGGTCGAGAAGCAAAGAAATGTCGTCCGGGTCGTTTTGCAAGTCGGCGTCCATGGGCACGATGACGCGGCCGCGGGCGCGCGCGAATCCGGCCGCCATCGCGGCAGTCTGGCCGAAGTTGCGGCGAAAGCGCAGCAGGCGCAGCCAGGGACGGTCGGTGGCCGCTGCTTTGAGAAGTCGGAAGCCTTCGTCGCGCGAGCCGTCGTCGATGATGATCACCTCGACGGATCGGCCGGCACCTTCAAGTTTGGCCACGGCGGCGTCGAGTGCCGCGCACAACCGAGGCACCGTTTGCGCCTCCTCGAAGCACGGAATGACAATCGAAACCTCGACCGGCGCGACGATATCGCTCACCGTGCTGGATATACCGGAAGAAAAGCAGCAAAGCCACTCGCCTTGTTCTACAAGAGACGTGTGCGTGCGATGTCGGCAACCGGTTCTCGCGCTGGCGCTTTGGCCACCATGGCCGTGATCGCTCTGACCATGTCCATTCCTGCCCGCGCTCGCGCCGCGGATCCCGATCCCTGGTTTGGCCGCGACAAGGCGCTGCATTTCTCCGCGACATTCGTGATCGCCTCGGGAGGCTATGGCGCAACCGCGCTACTCAGCGATAACGTCCCCATGCGCCTCGGCGTGGGAGGCGGACTGGGAATCGCGGTCGGTGCGGCCAAAGAGCTCTACGATCTGAGCGGCCGCGGCGATCCGTCGTGGCGCGACTTCGCCTGGGATGTCGTCGGCACTGCGACCGGCGTGGGGGTGTGCTGGATGTTGGACAGGTTCGTCTTTCACCGCAGGACGCGGTCAGCCAACCACGCCACCGCGTTGGGCGGCGCAATATCTTTCTGAACTTGGCGCGATCGGTGGCGCCAACGCGTGGCTGGTGTGGCTGTTCGCCCGTGTGCTATAGGAAACATCTTTTTTGGAAGCCGCCCACGGGGTCGGCTAAAGGTCTATCTTGATCGACGATCGAAAACTGGTGGTGGTCATGCCCGCGTACAACGCGGAGCAGACATTGGAGCGCACGGTCGCCGAGATCCCGGCCATGGTGGACGAGGTGATCTTGGTTGACGATCGCTCTTCGGACGAGACTGCGGCGTTGGCTCGCCGATTGGGGCTACACACCATTGTCCACGAAAAGAACCGCGGCTACGGAGGAAATCAGAAGACCTGCTACGCGGAAGCCCTGCGCCGTGGCGCCGACATCGTGGTGATGGTCCACCCAGACTACCAGTACACGCCGAAATTGATTCCCGCGCTCGCGCATTGCATCGGGAGCGGTCTGTACGACCTGGCGCTTGGCTCCAGAATATTGGGAGGCAAGGCGATGGCCGGCGGAATGCCGGTTTACAAGTACGTGGCCAACCGTATTCTGACGGCTGCGGAGAACTTGCTGATCGACCAAAAACTTTCCGAGTACCACACCGGGTACCGCGCCTTTTCGCGCAAGCTATTGGAGACGTTGCCGCTGAACGAGAATGGCGACGATTTTGTGTTCGACAACCAAATGCTGGTTCAGGCCGCGTACTTTGGTTTCAACATCGCCGAGGTCACGTGCCCAACGCTGTACTTCGAGGATGCGTCCTCGATCAGCTTCAACCGCAGCGTTCGCTACGGATTCGGTGTACTCGGGGCGGCCATACAATGTCGACTGGCGCGATGGGGACTGGCGAAGCCGTCCTTCTTGTCGCCGTCGGGTCGGCGACTGGCTACAGACGACGTTCATCCTGAACGTGGATGAGGGGAACGCTACCCTGAACCGACCGAGTCGGCTACGCGACCTTGTGGCCCAAGGGTCGATCACTCTAAGTGGAGGGTTCCAGGGCATGTCGGTTCCAGGGCATGTCGGAGCCCTTCGATCTTGGCCTGGGTCTTGCCCTGGGCGTCGACGTGGTTGCGTCGCGTCACCAAGAACAGAAGCAGGGCCAGCACGTAGGCAGGTGCCCAGTTCAGAATATCGAACAGGTGCAGCCAAAGATGTTCCTTGCGATGCCCCGCGAGCACCGCGGCCCGAAGATTGGTCTTGATGTTCATGTCGATGTGCCAGGCAGCAACCACCCCCACCGCGAGGAGAAGCATCACGGCCGTGGTCCAGCGCCTCTCCCCGGACAGGAGGCGGCGCGCCAGTTTGTCGAGCAAGATCGCCGCCGGCAGGATGTAGATCACCGCGTAGTGCTCCCAGCTCCACTGCGAGGTGATGACCGACAGGACCACGAACAGCGCGAAGGACACGTCCCTTGCGTCGCGCGGAGAGTCTTTGCGCCGCGGCACCCACCAAACCGCCAGGCCCAACAAGGCGAGGGAGATCCCCGTCGAGAGAGCGGTGGCGATCGGTAAGAGTCCGCCGCCCTCCTCGCATACCGGGTGAAACATCCGGAGGATGACGCCGTGAATACT
>CAYSKR010000124.1:0-19073 GCA_964431675.1 uncultured Myxococcales bacterium | reverse complement strand
CCGGCCCGCGCAAGACCAAGGGCGACTTGCTTGGCGTCGGCGATCAACCGCTCGCGCGCCATGGTGAAGCTGTCGCCGCGGCGCAAGATTCCGAGGTCGCGAGCGTCCTCGGCGCTGGTCGAAACCTTGGCCAGGCCGATGCACTGGAACGCCTCGCGCACCAGCGCCAATAGGTCGAACTGCGGATCGGACGTCGCCTTCTCGGACGCCCGGGCCGCCAGTTCCATGCAGCCACCGCCGGCGGGAATCACGCCGACGCCGACCTCGACCAGGCCCGTGTAGAGTTCGGCGGACGCACGCACGGTCTGACATCCGAGGATCACCTCGCAGCCGCCACCGAGCGCGAGGCCGAACGGTGCCGCGACGACAGGCACGCGCGCGTACCGCGTCCGCATGCACGCATTCTGGAAGCCGATCAGCATGTCGGTGACGGCCTGGTAGTTTTTCTGGCCGAGCGCCACCATCAACGCGAACAGGTTGGCACCGGCACAGAACGCGTCGGGCGCATCGTTTCCAATGACGAGAGCCACGCCATCGCGCTCGGCCCGGTCGACCGCTTCGCCGAAGGTCGCGATCATGTCGGTGTCGATGACGTTGAGCTTGGCGTGGAATTCGAGGCAGAAGACGCCGTCGTCCAGGTCGAGGATCGATGCACTGGCGTTGCGCTGCACCTCGCGCCCGGCCGATCGGACGTTGTCGAGCACGAGTACATCGGGGTTGGTCGGCACCGGATCGTAGCCGCCGGTGGGGCGAAGGCGCGTGCTCTTACCGCCGTCTTTCTTGTAGAAGCGGTCCTGCCCGGCGGCGAGGCGCGTCTGCACCCAGGCGGGCACGGCCAATCCGGCCGCCCGCATCAGCTCCGCACCGGCCTTCATTCCCAGGGCGTCCCAGGTCTCGAACGGGCCCCGCTCCCAACCGAAGCCCCATCGCATCGCGCGATCGATGTCGGCGATGTCGTCGGAGATCTCGCCCACCAGGTCGGCGGCATACACGATCGTTTCCAGCAACACGATCCGTGCGAAGGCAGCGGCGCGATCGTTGCCCGCCACCATCCGGCGGATGCGTTCGTCGATGTCGTCGACGCCCTTGGTGGTTCCGATGGATGCAAAGCGCGGCTGCTTCGGCGGGACGTACTCGAAGGTCGCGAAGTCGAGCTGGCGGAGCTCGTCGCCGACCTTCTTGTAAAATCCCTGGCCGGTCTTGCTGCCGAGCGACTTGCGGTCGACCAGGCCTTGCAGCACCGGGTGAACCGCGAACACGGCGCGGCGCGGGTCTAAAGCGAGTGTGTCGAAACAGTTGCGGGCCACGTGGACCAGCGTGTCGAGGCCGACGACATCGGCGGTGCGAAAGATGGCGCTCTTGGGCCTGCCGATGGCGGGACCCAAGATCATGTCGACTTCCTCGACGGAATAGTTTTCTTGCACGGCAACTTCGAGGGCTCGCAGCAGCGCAAACGTCCCGATGCGGTTGGCGATGAAGTTCGGCGTGTCCTTCGCGCGAACGAGGCCCTTGCCCAGGATGTCGCGACAAAGTACCTCGGCGCGAGCGATGGTCTCGGGTGCGGTATCCGCGCCGACGACGATCTCGACCAGGCGCAGGTAGCGAGGCGGATTGAAGAAGTGAGTGATGCAGAAGCGGCGCCGGAACTTGAGGTCACGGCCCGCCATCAAGTCCGCGATCCGCAGACCAGACGTGTTGGAGGTGACGATGGCATCGCCGCCCTGCGCCTCCAGACGGGCGTAGAGCGCCTGCTTGATCGCCAGATCCTCGACCACGGCTTCGATCACCACCTCGCACTTCGCTGCGGTCGGCAAGTCGTCTTCGAGGTTGCCGACGGTGACAAGGTTCTCGCAGCGTGGCGAATAAAAAGCCGCCGGCTTGGCTTTTCTCGCGCGGTCAAGGCCGTCCTGCGCCGCCCGATTGCGCGCCCGACCGGAACCCGGCGCTGCATCCTTGGCAGGAATGTCCAGCAGCAGCACCCGGAGACCGGCGTTTGCCAGGTGCGCGGCGAGCGCGGCACCCATGACTCCGGCACCGAGCACCGCGACCTCGTCGATCCGAGTTGGCATGCTTCCCAGGATACTCCGAAAAGCGCCGCAATCGTATCCTGACCCTTGATCGCCGTTGGTGCTTGGCGCAAGCTCGCCGCCCATGAAATTGGTTACACGTATCCTGCTCGCCGGGGCTGTGGGTGGGCTGGGAGTTTGTGGAGCGGGCGAGCCGACGCGGGCGCACGCTCAGGAAAATGACACCGTCCTTCAGGCGGCCAAGGCCGAATTCGAGGAAGGTCAGATCGAGTTCATCAAGGAGAAGTTCGAGGTGGCGGCGGCCAAGTTTCTCTCCGCTTACGACAAGAAGCCTTTCACATCTTTCCTTTTCAATGCCGCCGTGTCGCTTGAAAAGGCCAGCAAGTTCGATCGGGCAGTGCAGTACTTTCAACAGTACATGGACAAGGATCCGGAGGCGAAGGACGCCAAGTCCGTGCGCGAGCGCATCGAGCACCTGAAGGCCATGCTGGAAAAACCGAACGCGCAGCCACAAAAACCGACGTTTCAGACCAAGGGTCTGGTGATCATCGATTCCAAACCCAAAGGTGCGAGCATCTACCTGGACGACAAGGCTGCGGGCCCGTTGGCGCAAACGCCCTGGCAGGGCTCGCTGGAGCCGCGATCGGTCAAGCTCATCGTCGAGGCCAAGGGCTTCAAGCCCGAAGAACGGATCATCAACCCTCGCACCGACAAGGTGTACGAGGTGTACGTCGCTCTGTCCGAAGAGCACTTCCTCGGCTGGGTGGAAATTGCGTCAACCGTCGCGGGTGCCGACGTGTTCATGGACGACATGCAGAAGGGTGCCATCGGCAAGACGCCGTACTCGGGCCACGCCAAGCCGGGCAAGCACACCGTCTGGATCCAGCGCCCCGGCTACCAGGTTGCGACCAAGGAAATCGAGGTGCAGCCAGGAACGGCCGTCACCCATAGCATTCCGCTGGAAAGAGTCGACAGCGGCTGGATCACCGTGGTGGGCCGTCAAAGCAAGGGCGGGCAACTCACCGTCGATGGCGTTCCGACGTGCAACACACCCTGCCAGACCATGGCATCGGCGGGAAAACACAAGGTCGTCATCGCAAAGCCGGAGATGGAGCCGTACCGCAGCGAGCTCATCGTCGAGAAATCCACCGAGCACACGATCAACGTGGCGTTCAATCCCAATCCACCGAAGACGGGGGCGTGGACCAAGGCAGCTTTTTCGGCGGCCTTTGTTGCCGGCGGCATCTATTGCGGCCTGCAGAGCAAGAAGCTCGAAAATGGAATCCGCGCCGACATCGATAAAGACTTGCAGGTGGACACCAACGATCCGCGCGTCGGTCGTGGAAAACTCTGGGCCTACGGGGCCGATGGAGCGTTTGCCGTGGGGACGATCATCGGATTGTTTTCACTGTATGACTTTTTGTCTTCTGGCCCGCCAAGCCCCGGCGAGGTCGACGCGCGGGTCATCGGTTTGGTGCCGATCCAGGGTGGCGCGAGCCTGTTTGCGCAGGGGAGGTTCTAGCCATGCGTCACGCTGCTCTTTTGGCCTTGGGCGCGATGGCAGTCACCTCATGCGACTGGCGCAAGCTGGACGACGCCGTCGCTAGGGCCCCCGTTTCCAGCGTGAGTGCACCGGACGGATACAAGGCCACCGACTTCGGTCGCGCCATTGTGGCGTTGCCACCTCCGAAGGGCGGCACGGCGGTCGCTCGTTATCTCGTCGGCGGAACGCTGGGTGCCGGGGCGCTGGCTGTCGTCGACATCGACGCCGCGGGTGCCATCAAGACGACCAACGTGCCAGATTCTGTGCTGGGCGAATTCCTCACGCTCAAGAGCCCGGTGAAGAGTTTCGCCGCGCTGGACGATGGGAAGGTCTACATCGGTACGCCCAACTTCGGCGTTAGCTCAACCGGGCCGCCGCGCGGTCGAACACTGTACCTCGATCTCATGACCAACCCGGGGGGCGGGCTGGAGTTTTCCATGAAAGAGGCAAGCATCAATGTTAGCACCGGACAAAGCTATTTCGGCCTTGCGGTGGCGGTGGGCAATCTGAAGGGCACGGGCGGACGGGACAAAGTCGTTGCGGCAAAAGAGGACGTGTCAGTCATCTTCGACGGTGATGATCGAAAGCTCTTGTCCACCGGGGCTGACTGCAATGTAGCGATTGGCGAGGCCTTGGTCGCCAGGACGGAGAGTTTCCGAGCGCTGGCGGTCGCCAATCTTGTCGAAGATCCCGCTGACGAAATCGCGGTTGGGGTGCCGAATGAGAATGCTCCCGGCAAGGTCGTAATCCTCAAACTAAGTATGAATGGAAACGCGCTGTCGTGTCCCACAACCATCATCGGAGTTGCCGGTGCGCCACGTTTCGGCGCCAGCATCGCGGTGGGTGATCTTGATGGCGATGACAAACCCGACCTTGTCGTTGGTGCGCCACCGGATCGCGCATATTGGTACAAGGGGCCATTCGCCAAAGACGTGCCCGAACCCACCGGGACGTTGACGTTGCAGATGACCGGTCGGCCCGAAGGAAGTGCGACTGGCGATTTTGGTATTCGCGTTGCCGTGGCCAACGTCGATGGAATACCCGGCAACGAGATCGTGGTGTCGGCGATCGATCTGGCGGTCGACGGCGTTGCCGCCGCCGGGCAGGTTTTCATTTTCGCGCCCGATGCGCCTGATGGAAGGTTGCTTACCAAGGTCAACGATCTTTCGCCCGAGACCGGATCGCTGTACGGGATCGCCCTGGCTGAGTTGCGCTTCGCGGCACCACCTTGTGCGACCGGATCGGGTGGTCAAGACCGAACTCTTCTGGTGGTGGGCAGCGCAACCGAAGTCTATACGTACTTCAAACTGCCGGGCGTGTCGGCCACGGATCCGCGCTGCTTGCGCAAATAGGCGCCCCCTTCGGTCCACGTCATGCGTCTCGCAAGTCTGCTGGCGCCTGACCTGGAAGAGACGCTGAAGGAAAATCCGGCGCACGCTGTAGAGCTGGCAGAGGAACTGCACGCGGCCGACCTGGCAGAGGTGATCGAGGGCCTGTCGCCACCGACCGCAGCAACGATGATCGCGGCGTTGCCCGTCGCCGTGATTGCGGCGGCTCTTGACGCCATGGATCACGGGCACCGGGTCGACCTGGTGCAAACCATCGACCGTGACCTTGCGTCGCGTTTGTGCGAGGCGATGTCGGCCGACGAACGCGCCGACTTGTTCAAGGCGCTGCCGGAAGACTTCCGCACCGACCTGCTGGCGCGGATGCCGAAGGAAGAGTCGCGCGACGTGCGCGAGCTTATTCGATACCCCGAGTCGTCGGCCGGCGGCCTGATGACCACCGACTACGTCGCTCTCCCGCCAGACCTGACGGTCGAGCGGGCAATCGAAGAGGTGCGTCGGGTCGCGGCGGAAATGGAGACTATCTACGAAGCCTACGCCA
Source organism: uncultured Myxococcales bacterium (assembly GCA_964431675.1). Classification (GTDB taxonomy): domain Bacteria; phylum Myxococcota_A; class Polyangia; order Fen-1088; family Fen-1088; genus CAYSKR01. Next base: position 13,616 of record CAYSKR010000124.1, on the reverse strand, counting down.
TCGATCCGAACGGCACGCTGCTTGGCGCGGTGTCGTTGCGGCAACTCGTGCTGGCGCGCGCGGGCGAGACCATCGCCGCGGTGATGAACGCCGACATCGCCTCGGTGCCACCAAGCATGGATCAGGAAGACGTGGCGCACATTTTTCAGCGCTACGGATTGTTGGCGCTGCCGGTCGTCGACCAGACGCGCAAGCTTCTGGGAATAGTCACGGTCGATGACGTGGTGTCGGTGCTCAAGGAAGAACAGGCCGAAGACATCCAGAAACTGGGCGCGGTCCAGGCGACCGAGACGCCGTACTTTCAAACCGACTTCTGGACGTTCGTCAGCAAGCGGGCAGGGTGGCTCATCGCCTTGTTCCTGGGTGAGATTCTGACGGCCAGCGCGCTGGAGCACTACGACTGGGCCACGCGGGCGGTGGGTGCCATCACGGTGTTTTTGCCGCTCATCATTTCGTCGGGCGGCAACACCGGCAGCCAGGCGTCCTCGCTGGTGATTCGTGGCATGTCGCTGGGCGAGTTTGGTCCCGGCGACGCCAGGAGGATCCTGTGGCGGGAGCTGCGCATGGGGCTGGTTCTTGGCCTCATCCTTGGCGCGATAGGCGTGTTGCGGGCGCTCTTCATTGGACACAGCGGTGGCGGCGGTGTCTCGATGGCGGTGGGCATCGCGCTCGTCGCGTGCGTGACGTTGGGTTCCGTGGTCGGCGCTGGTCTGCCTCTGCTGACCAAACGGCTTGGATTCGATCCGGCGGTTTCGTCGGGACCATTCATCGCGTCGATCGTTGACGTGATGGGCATCGTCATCTACGTGCAGACGGTGATCTGGATTCTACGGCTGACCCATTAGGACGTCGGGTAACTTGGCGGCGGCGGCGATGCAGCCGTTGATTCCCACGCCGGTGAATGCGTTGCCGAGCAGGTACAGGCCTGGCACGGCCTTGATCGCGAGATGCAGGGCCGCGATGCGCGCCGAGTGGCCGATCGTGAATTGCGGAATGGCCTGCGGATGGCGGAAGACCGCGCTGAAGTCGGGTTTCGCCCGGAGGCCGGCACAGGCGGCCAACTCAGTGGTGGTGCGCTCGACCAGAGCAAGTTCGGATTCGTTGACCTGAGCGGGGGCGAAGGTCCCGCCAACAAAGACGCGCAAGAGCGCGCCGCCCGGAGGAGCCCGGCCTGCAAAAATCGAACTTTCGAACTGGCAGCCAAGCAGGGTCGGGCGTTCGCCACGGGCGACGAGAAAACCGTATCCGTCAAGACGCATGCCGATGTCGGACGTGGCAAATCCAAGGCACACGACCGCAACGGCAGCGTTCTCGACGAGTTCGATGACAGAAACGGCAGCGGGAAGCGTCGGTGCGAGCAGATCGTGGGCCACTGCGGCGGGGACCGCCAGCACGACGGCGTCAGCAAGCGGGTCGGGCAGAGCGGGATTGGCGTCGACGCGCCAGCGTTGCCCATCGCGCTGCACGCGGACGACACGAGTACACACCAGGCTTGGTCCCAGGCGTTCCGCCATCGCCTGCGGCAGGCGTTCGAGGCCGGTGCGGAAAGACAGCATCTGGCCTGGGCCTTCGCCACGTCGGCGGGCTGCCCGCATGCCGCGCCATACGCTGCCGGACGAACTCTCGAATGCCGCGGCGATCGGGAATGCTGAACGCATCGAAAGCTTTGCCGCGTCGCCGGCGAAAAGACCGATGGTGCCGGGTGCGGCGAGATTCCGGGCCGCTTCAGATCCAAAACGTCGTTCCGCGAAGGCGTAGACCGATTCGTCCTCATGCGCCTTGTCGGTCGGTTGCGGTGCGATCCATGGTTCGCGGAACAGGCGCAACTTTCCCCGCGCGCTGAGTAAATCCGTCCGAAGCAGCGACCATGGGCCGGTTGGAAGTTCGCGCAGCTTGCCATCGACGAAGACAAATCTGCGGCGAGCGACGGCGGCGGGCCGGATGACCTCCGCGTCGAGCGACAGATGTTCGATCAACTCGCGCGTTGCCCTGACACCGTCAAGAATGCCCTGCGGGCCGGTTTCGCACAGAAAGCCGTCGCGAAGCTCAGTTCGAATCAGGCCACCGGGGCGCTGCGACGCCTCGATGCAAACAGCGTCGTGCCCCGCCCGGCGCAGAAATATTGTGGCGGACAGGCCGGAGATGCCTCCGCCAACCACGAGGACTTTCATGCCCAGTCTCGAGCTTTTGCGGCACCTGCCGCCAGGGTTGCCAGGGCATCGATGAACGCCGGATGGCATCCCACCGTCGCGGCCCGGGCGAAATGCTCGATGCCATGCGTGATCGCGCGCTGCCGGTACAGGATGTCGATCTCCTGCAGCGTCTCGAGATGTTCGCCGGTGAACGCGATCGGCGACACGATCACGGCTCGATGTCCCTCGGCCGCAAGGCGGTCGAGCGCAACCTCGGTGTAGGGGCCGAGCCATTTCGCTCTGCCAACGCGACTTTGAAAAGCGAGGTGAGCGTGATGGCCCAAGTTGGCCTGTCGCCGCACCGCCTCGACCGTGATTCGAATCTCGTCCAGGTACGGATCGCCTGCTTCGACGTACGACGCTGGCAGCCCGTGCGCTGAAAACAGGACCGGCGCATGGGCGCGCATGCCTTCGGGCAAGCGGCCGCGCGCTTCCTCGATGCGCTGGCAAAGAGCGGTGATAAAGCCCGGCGCGTCGGGATAGCGTTCGACGGCTGCCAACTCGATGCCGGTGCTTGCAAGCGCGGTGGCCAGCAGGCGGAGGGAGCCTCCGGTCGTGGTCTCCGAGTACTGCGGGAACAGCGGCAGCGCCACGGCACGATCAATACCGTCGGCCTTCATCGCTCGCGCCGTTTCCCGGGCGAGCGGGTGCCACGCGCTCATGGCCACGTAGGGCCGCGCGTTGATGCCGCGCGCCGCCAATGCAGCGACCACCGCCGTGGCCTGCGCCAACGATTCGGCCAGAATGGGTGACCGGCCGCCGATTTGCTGGTACGCCTTGCGCGATTCGGGTGCGCGTCGACGAGCCACGAGGCGCGCGAACAGCGGCTGGATTGGCCGCGCCCAGCCCAGGCGGATAACTTCCGGATCGCCAAAAAGATTCCGCAGAAACGGTTCCACCGCCTCCAGCGAGTCGGGGCCGCCGAGGTTCAGCGCGACGATGCCAAGCATCGCGTCCTCACCCCTGTTGCACCGCGGAAACCAGCGCAGTCACGTTTTCCAGCGGCGTCTCGGGCAGGATGCCGTGCCCGAGGTTGAAGACATGGCCGCGCCGCCCGCCGCGCCGGACGATGTCGCGCGCCGCGCGGCCGATTCTTTCCGGATCCGACAGCAACAGCGCAGGGTCCAGATTTCCCTGCACCGCCGGGTTCTTGGCGCCACCTGCGGCCAGCCGCGCGCGCGCCTCGTCGATCGGCAAGCGCCAGTCGATGCCGATGACGTCCGCGCCAACCTGGGCGATTCGATCAAGAATCGTCGTGGCTCCATTGGGGAAATAGATCACGGGCACACCTGCCTGGCGAATGTCGGCGACCAAGGTTCTGGTCGGTGGCAGGACGAAGTCTTCCCATTCTTGCGGGGACACCACGCCAACCCACGAATCGAATAGCTGGATCGCCTGCGCGCCGGCCGCTACCTGGGCCAGCAGATAAGTCTTCGTGGCCTCGGCGATGAGCGACAGCAATCGCCGCCCGGCATCCGGATCGCGCAAGAAGAACTTCTTGGTTTCCACGAAGCGCTTCGACGTCTTGCCCTCGATGGCGTAAGTGGCCACGGTGAACGGTGCCCCGGCAAATCCAATAAGCGGCGTCTCTCCGAGCAGTCCGCGCGCGCGAACAATCGCGTCGAGAACGAAGCCTGTCTTCGTCGCCGGATCGAACAGCGACATGCGCTTCAGATCCTCGGTGCTGCGCACCGGCACGGGCAGCGTGGGGCCAGCTTCGGTGAAGACGACCTGCAACCCCATGGCTTCAAGCGGCACCAGCAGATCTGAAAAAAGAATCGCCGCATCGAAGCCGAAGCGCCGTATCGGTTGCAGCGTGACGTTGGCAGCCAATTCAGGCGACTTGCACAAATCGAGGAACGAGACGCGTTCGCGAATCGACCGATATTCGGGCAAGTAGCGTCCCGCCTGCCGCATCAGCCACAGGGGTGGCCGTGCCGTGGCCTCACCGCGGCAGGCGCGAAGGAAAAGGGAATCGGTCACGGTGGTGCTTTTACCTCACAACGGCGTTGGTTTCTGTCTGCGAAAAGCCCGCATCTGTGGGATCACGCTTGATGCTGTACACCAGGGCTGCGAGGAGGCCCAGTCCGGCCAGGGCAAACCAGGCAGATCGCGCCGACAACAGGGCGATGAGGCCGGTGCCAATGACCGGCCCGGCCGTTTGCGCCGCACCCTGGACGAGCCCAAGTAGACCCGCATACTCCGCCACTTTTCCCCGCGGGGCGAGAAAAACCGCCGTGGACTGCTGGGCCGGCGCGGCGACGATTTCACTCATCGTGATGAGGGCAACGCAAAGCACGAGAGACAGGTAGCCCACGGCAAGACCGCAACCGGCGTACGCAACCATGTAGCCGAGCGAGCCCAGCACCAGGGATCCCTTGTGACCAACGCTGCGAATCACCCGCACGGCGGGCAACTGGAACAAGACCACCAGGATGCCGTTGATCGTGAAGAGCGTCCCGACCTGGGCACGATCAAGATCCAGGGTCTTGGCCGCGTAGATCGACATGATGTGATACATCTGCGTTTGCAGCAGATAGAACGCTGCCGTTGCCAGCAGGAACCGCTTGAAGGTCCGGTCGCCCCGCGCCGCGCGCAGGTTGGGAACTCCTTTTCTGGAGGTCTTCGGAGGGGCGGCGTTGGCAGGCGGCTCTGGAATGGTTGCCACCGCGGCAGCGGCGATCAACGTCAGCGGGGCGCAGGCGTAGAACAGCGTGGAGTAGGGCAGATCCGACAGCAACGTGGCGCAGAATGGGCCGATCGCCCAGCCGAGGCTCGAACCCACCCGTTGCAGCGAGAAAGCCGCTACCCGGGTCTCGGAACCCGCGACCGAAGCCACCACCGCCGACGCCACCGGATCGTAAAAAGCCCGCATGGCTCCGTTGACCATGCAAAGCGCACCAAGCACGACCAACGACGCATCGGTTCCAACCGCAAGACCCATGGCGGCCAGATTGACCGAGCGCATCGCCATGGCAGTCACGAGCAGAGGCCGACGCCCCACGCGATCAGAGGCCCATCCGGCCACCCACTGCATCGACGCGCTGGTGGCACCGACGACGGTCCACAGGATTCCGATGTGCAGCAGCGGCACATGCTTTTCGACGACCAGGTGCATCGCCAGAAACGGCATGACGACCGAGAAGCCCGCCGTGACCACCAGGCGGGCCGCAGCGAGGATCCAGATGCGTCGATCAAGGGTGGGGAACAAGCTGAGCCTGGCTCACGGGTAGCGCCGAACCTCGACGTACTGCCTTGCCTCTGCGTCCCACGCAAATTGCACGGCCCCGTGGGTCCCGTCAGCCTGCACGTCCACCACGACGTAATCAACCGGATAGGCCGGCTCGTCGCCCATCTTTGCCGCCGCCTGGTCGGTGTCGCTGAAATAGGCGCCGACGTTCGCGTGCGAGTGGTAGATGATTTTTGCTGGTCGTGGTCCGCGCAGGCTCTTGCCCAGCAGGAACAGATCGCGCGCGCCAAAATTGTACGCGGTTCGGGCGTCGCGCGGGTTGGCCACGGGGTCTTCCGCGTGCAGAAGATCCTGGGTGTTCTCGCAGGGCCTGGCTTCGTCGGCGACATCGCTGCCTGTGGGCCCAAAGACGATGCCGCAGCACTCTTTCGGATAGTCACGACGCGCGTGTGCACACATGTTTGTGATCGCTTCCGTGCTGACGAGGGGGCGAATGGACGAGGTCAAGGCGTTGGTCCTCCCGCGATCTGTTTTCGCGTTGGAGCCTCGAAGTACCGATCAGCCCGATCAGGAAATACGGTCACGATGACGCCTGGCTTGCCCTGGCGGCCAAGATCAGTGCCAATGCGTCGCGCACCGGCGACGGCCGCGCCCGACGAATGCCCGACCAGAAGACCTTCGTGCCGCGACAGTTTTTCGCTGGCATCCCAGGCTTCCTCGGTGCCGATCGGCAGCACGCCGTCGAGTTTCTCCGGATGATAGATCGCCGGGACGATCGAGCTTTGCATGTGTTTGAGGCCCTCGAGGCCGTGCAAAGCGTCGTCGGGTTCGCAGGCGTAGATCTGGACGGCAGGGTTGTATTCCTTGAGCCGTCGGCCCGTGCCCATGATGGTCCCGCTGGTGCCGATGCCGGTGACGAAATGGGTGACCTTGCCGTCGGTCTGCGCCCAGATTTCCACGCCAGTCGTCAGGTAGTGGCCCATCGGGTTGGCCTCGTTCCCGTACTGATTTGGGTAGAAGTATCGCTCGGGGTTCTTCGCGACGAGTTCCTGGCAAAGGTGAATCGCGCCGTCCGAACCTTCAAGCGGATCCGAGAAGATCAAATTCGTGCCGAAGGCCTCGCTGATCTTGCGGCGCGCCCAGGACACGTTGCCGGGCAACACCAGCGTCACCTTGTAACCCAGGGCACCCGCGATGAGCGAGTAAGCGATTCCGGTGTTACCGCTCGACGAATCGATGATTTCCTTGGCGGGGGTCAGCGCGCCCGATGCGATTGCCTCCTTGATCATCTGGTGCGCGGCGCGGTCCTTGACCGAGCCGCCCGGGTTCATGAACTCGCATTTGGCCCAAATCTCGACGCCCGGCAAATCGCGGTCAAACGATCGCAGCCGCACCATCTGTGTGTTGCCGATCAAGTCAGTGATGGTTTCGGCGATGCGGCCACGCGCGCGGTCCACCGCCTGGGCGTAAAAATCGCCGCCTGACGTCGCCACCGTGGTCACGCCGTCGCTCCCCCGGTGTCGTCGAATCGAAACCTCAACTGACTTGCCGCGCCCTGGTCCGTGCGCAGGTCGCGCCCGGCGAGCAGCCAGATCACTTCACTGGCGGCGAGTGTACCCGCGAGAACCCCCACCGCGCCGGTCCGATCCGACGCGCCGGGCGCGCCGCCCCCCTGATCGATGCCAGGTGGCGTTGCCGCGCCGTGGCGCGATACGGCGATTGCCAGATCGAGAGCGCGCGCCGCGACAGCGACGAGATGAACTCCGCCAGATCGACACCAGGCCGCAAGCGCGAGGTTTTTCGAGTGCTGCCCGGTCGCGACAATCACCTGCGGGACTTTGCTGTCGCTTGGCAGTGATTCCCATCGCTCGGTGCGCAGAAGCGTTCCAACGCCCGTCGCACGCAAGTACATGGCAACCGTCTCGGCCACGACGTCGTCAGCGCGGCCGACGACCAGCACGCTCGCCGCACAGATGCGCTCCTGGCCCGCCACGCCGACTTCCGGCAGTGAAATCTGGCGGCTGTGGCGTCGCAGGGCCTGGGGGTAAAGCGGCATGCGAGGGGCTAGCCCCCGGCGATCGCCGGGACGATGGAAACCTCGTCCGTATCCTTGACGACCGTCTCCAGGTTTTGCAGGAAGCGGATGTCTTCGTCGTTGGCGAAGATGTTCACGAACCTGCGCACCTTGCCGGTGTCGTCGCAGATGCGTTCCTTGATGCCCGGGTATTGCGCTTCCAGGCTGGTGATCAGTTCGCCGATGGTCTTGCCCGCCGCGACGACCTCTTCATTGCCGTTGGTCAATTTGCGCAGCGGCGTTGGAATTCGAATTTTGGCCATGTCCTTGTCTCCTTGGGTTCGTTTGATCGTTCAGTCCACAACACTCTTGAGCGGTCCCGCCACGAGTCCGTCGAAATCCGAAAGTCTCGGCCCGATAAGTTCAGGTTCGGGCATGCGCCCCACCAGCGGATCCTGGGTCTTGAGCCCCTGGCCGGTGATCGACAAGATCACCGGGCCATCGTCGCGGCCGATTTTTCCCTGCGCGACCAGGCGCCGCGCGGCACCCAGGGTGACGCCACCAGCGGTCTCGGTGAAAATGCCCTCGCACTCGGCCAGCATGCGGATGCTGTCGACGATCTCGTCGTCGTTCGGGGTGGCAGCAAATCCGCCCGAGTTGAGCATGGCCGCGCGGGCGTAGATCGCGTCGGCAGGGTTGCCGATGGCCAGGGACTTGGCGATGGTCTGCGGCGTCCTGATGGGCTTCACGACGTCGCGTCCGTCAATCACCATGGAGGCGATCGGCGCGCAGCCTTCGGCCTGGGCACCGTGAATCTTCGGTGCCGGGTCGCGGGCGGGCACAAGTCCCAGCTTGGTCAGCTCGCCAAACGATTTGGCGATCTTGGTGATGAGCGAGCCGCCGGCCATCGGCACCACCACGTGCGCGGGCAATCGCCAGCCAAGCTGTTCGGCGATCTCGAAGCCGAACGCCTTGGAGCCCTCGGCGTAGAACGGTCGCAGGTTGACGTTGACGAACCCCCAACCATATTTGCCAGCAATCTCCGAGCACAGTCGGTTCACGTCATCGTAGGTTCCACGAACCCGCACGACGCGCGCGCCGTACACGCTGGTGGCAAGAACCTTGGCGGGCTCCAAGTCGTGGGGAATCAGCACGACGCACTTCATCCCGATCGACGCCGCTTGTGCCGCGGTGGCGTTGGCCAGGTTGCCGGTCGATGCGCACGCGATGACGGTGATGCCAAACTCACGCGCCTTGGAGACGGCGACGGCCACGACCCGATCCTTGAACGACAGGGAAGGGTGGCTCACCGAGTCGTTCTTGACCCACAGTTCATTGATGCCGAGACGCTTGCCGAGGCGATTCGCACGAACCAGCGGCGTGAAGCCGGTCTGGATGCCGACGGTGGGCGGGCCGTCAAGCGGCAGCAGTTCCGCGTAGCGCCACATGGACGGCGGGCGCGATTCAATGACCGACCGACTGAGCACGTCACCGATGGCGTCGTAGTCGTACGCGATTTCGAGTGGGCCAAAGCAGAACTCGCACACGTGGATGGGCTGCTTCGGGTACGTGTTGCCGCATTCGCGGCATGACAGTCCCTTGACCAATCCTGCTACCTTCGCGGGGAAGAGCGCGGTCATAACGCACACTCAACCGCCCGATAGGCGACGAGGTCGATCGAGCGAAGGTCAGCGGCGCGGCCGCAAACGTGGCAGGCGAGATTCGGATTCAGTTTTATGGCCCGGAGCGTCATGGAGAGCGAATCATACCTAATGACGTGGCCTGCGAACCACGGCTTTTCACTGGCCAGGCACGCCGGGAGCCAGGAGCCGGAACGCCGAGGTGGCTTGCCATTGATTGGACATCTCGTCAGTGCTTTGCGCCGACGAGAAGATAGTAGAGCGACGTGCCCATGAACCCGGCGATGGCCAGGGTGCCGACCCACAGCGCGATCGTCACCCACGCGGCGGGCCGGACCTCATGCGGCAGCCGTTTGTGGCGCAGGTACACCGCGCCGAACGCGGTCACCGGCAGCAGCGCCGACTGCGCCGTCGCACCCCAGATGACCATCTTCACCGGCGACTCGAAGAACATGTAGAGCGCGAAGGGAATCAGGATCAGCATCCACACGAAGCGCTTTCGCCATTTGACCCGCGCGACGAAGTCGGCGCGATCGTAACCGCCCGCCAGGCGCACCATGTCCGCGTACATGCGCGAGTGCGCGGCCGTCGACGCGAAGATGGTGCCGTAGAGCGTGACGATGGCACCCGCGTAGAAAACCGGCAGAGCCCAGGCTCCCAGCGTCTCGGTGTAGATCTTCGACAGCACCTTGATCATGTCGCCCGCGCCGGGCACCAGCCCCATGCCGTGCAACACGCCGGCGCCTAGCAGGTAGAAGGCCAGCGTCGCGACCGTGTAGACGATCATCGAGGCAATGATGTCGACGTGCATGACCCGAATCCATCCCTTGGCGCGGGCCACCCAGGCGTCGGAACCATCGCGTGCGCCGACGTAGCGCGCGTAGCCCTTCTCCACGCACCAGTACGGGTACATGAACAGCTCGCCCGTGCCCACCCCCGTGACGCCGAACACCGCCACCGCGGTGGCCAGGCCGACATCGGGGAACTTGAACTTGAAGCCCTCCAGCAACGCGCTCCAGGAAAAATACTCGGGCTTGCGCAGCAGCAGCAGCGCCGCCAGGAGCGTGAGCATGGTGAACAGCCCCACCTTCACCATGGCCAGGCGCTCAATGCGTTCGTAACCACCGCCGAGCAGCAGCGCGAGAGTCAAAACCACCAGCAAGGTCACCCACGCTTTCACCGGCACCTGCGGCAGCAACAGGTTGAGCACCTGGCCCACACCGGCGAACATCGCGCCCACCTGGAACAGGGTTATCAGCACCATGGCAGCCCAGAGCCAGATCACCCAGCCCAGCTTCGCGCGCGGCCCGGGCAGGTGGTTGAAGGCCTCGAGCGATGGCTCGCCCGTGGCGATGGTGTAACGGCCCAGCTCCGCCTGCACGATGGGTTTGATCAGGCACGACAGCACCATGATCCACAGCATGGTGAAGCCCACTTGCGCCCCCAGGGTGGTGGTGGCGATGAGTTCACCCGAGCCGACGATGGAGGCGGCCAGGATCATGCCCGGCCCGATGCGACGAAGCGACGCGCGCAACGTCGTGGGGGGGGGCTGCACGGCCGATGCGTCCAGTGCGTAGGGATCGCTCAGCTTGCTGTCGGTGCTGGCCATGGGGCGCTCACAATCACTGAAGTGTTGTCCGATTTCATTCATGGACAACGCTTCAGTGATTGTCCCTGGGTACCAGCGGTCCGGTCCGCCCCACAAGAAAATCGAGGTCGGCTCCTTCGTCGGCCTGCAGCACGTGTTCAACGTAGAGCTTCGTGTAGCCGCGAGCGAAAAGAGACTTGGGTACCTTCCACGCCCGCCGCCGTTTTTGGATTTGCTGCGCCGGAACGTCGAGGTTGAGCGTGCGCTTGGCGACGTCCAGCTCGATCATGTCGCCGTTGCTGACGAGCGCGAGCACGCCGCCGGCCGCCGCCTCCGGCGCGATGTGCAGAACGACGGTGCCGTACGCGGTGCCGCTCATGCGCGCATCGGAGATCCGCACCATGTCCGTGATCCCTTGCTTCAGAATTTTCGGCGGCAGCGGCATGTTGCCGACTTCAGCCATGCCCGGATAGCCTTTGGGACCGCAGTTCTTGAGGACCATGACGCAGGTCTCGTCGATGTCCAGCGCTGGATCGTTGATGCGCTTGTGGAAGTCCTCGATGTTTTCGAACACCACGGCGCGGCCGCGATGCTTCAATAGACGCTGCGTCGCAGCCGACGGTTTGATGATGGCGCCGTCTGGACAGAGGTTGCCGTGCAGAACGGCAATGCCAGCGTTTTTCGCCAACGGCTTGGCGAAAGGAAACACGACGTCGCGGTTGTGGCAAGGCGCGTCTTTGTTGTTTTCCCAGATGGTCTTGCCGTTGACCGTCTTGACGTTCTTGTTCAACAACCTCGCCTGACCGAGTTCCCGGACCACCGCGGGAATGCCTCCGGCGTAGCAGAAGTCCTCCATCAGGTATTTGCCATGCGGCATCAAGTTGACCAGCGTGTGTACGCCTCGTCCCAGCCGGTCCCAGTCGTCGAGCGTCAGTTTCACCCCGAGCCGCCGCGCGATGGCGATGAGATGGATCACCGCGTTGGTCGAGCCACCGATCGCGGCGTTGACGCGAATCGCGTTCTCGAAAGCTTGCCTGGTGAGGATCTTCGCAATGGTGATTCCCTCTTTCACAAGACCGACAATTCGTCGTCCCGCCAGGCGCGCCAGCACGTTGCGCCGCGCATCCACCGCCGGGTAGGCCGCGTTGCCGGGCAATCCGATGCCGAGCGCCTCCACCATCGATGCCATGGTCGATGCGGTGCCCATCGTCATGCAATGACCATGCGACCGGTGCATGCAGGACTCGGCTTCACGGAACTCGTCCTTGGTGATCTTGCCGGCGCGCAGATCCTCGGACATGGACCATACGTTGGTGCCCGATCCGATATCCGCGCCGCGGTACTTGCCGGAGAGCATCGGTCCGCCGGACACGGCGATGGTCGGCAGGTCCACGGACGATGCACCCATGAGCAACGCCGGCGTGGTCTTGTCGCAGCCGACGAGCAGCACGGTTCCGTCGATGGGGTTGGCCCGCAGCGACTCTTCGACATCCATCGCAGCCAGGTTCCGGTAGAGCATCGCCGTGGGACGCATGAGTGTCTCGCCGAGGGACATGACCGGAAACTCCAGTGGAAATCCTCCCGCCTCCAGAACGCCGGTCTTGACGTGTTCAGCGAGCGTGCGGAAGTGCGAGTTGCAGGGCACGAGCTCGGAATACGTGTTGCAGATTCCGATCACCGGTCGGCCGTCGAACTGGTCGAGCGGAATGCCGCGGTTTTGCACCCAGCTTCGGTAGAGGAACCCGTAGATATCGTCGCGGCCGAACCATTGGGCGCTGCGAAGTGGGACGGGCTTCTTTCTCATGCTGCTTGCACCGGGGGCGGCTGACGGGTGAGCGTGTCGTCGCCACGTACGTCGCGAATGTCAGCGGCGCGGCCGCAAACGCGGCAGGCGGGGTTCGGCTTCAGTTTTATGGTCCGGATCGTCATGGAGAGCGAATCATATCTAATGACGCGGCCTGCGAACGCAGGCTTTTCACCGGCCAGGATCCGGAGCGCCTCGACGGCCTGCAGCGCGCCAAGAACGCCGGGAACCGGCCCGAGGACGCCAGCTTGCGCGCACGACTCGCCGACCCCCGATTCCGGGGCAGGCAGTTCTTCGAACAGGCAGCGGTAGCAGGGGTGTCCTCCGGCCAGCACTGTCATTAGCTGTCCGCCGGTGCCCACGGCGGCCGCGTGAACAAGGGGGCGGCGCGCGATCACCGCGGCGTCGTTGACCAGGAATTTCGTCGCCAGGTTATCGGAACCATCAAGCACCACCTCGACGTTGGCCAGCAGGGTCATCGCCGAGTTGACGTCAAAGCGCCCACTCACGGTGTTGACCGAGAGTGCGGGAAAACGGCGGCCAAGGGCGGCCGCGAGCGAGTCCACCTTCGATCGGCCAATCTGGTCTTCGGTGTGCAGCACCTGGCGAGGAAGGTTGCTCTCCTGCACCACGTCGTCATCGACGACGCAGATGCTCTTGCAGCCGCCGGCTCCGAGAGCGAGCGCCGCCCCGCAACCAAGGCCACCGGCACCGATGAGCAACACCTGGGTCATGCGCGCCTTAGCGAAAGGATTCGTCGCTGCTGAAGTAGCGCTCACCCGTGTCGGGCAGGATGGTGACGACGGTCTTGCCCGGCCCGATCTCGCGCGCCACATCCAGCGCGATCTTGACCGCGGCACCCGCAGAGATGCCGACCAGCAACCCCTCGCGGCGGGCAAGCTGCTGCTTGGTCCGCTGGGCGTCTTCGTCTTCCATCACCCGGACCTCGTCGATGAGGCTGCGGTCCAGGATGTCCGGGACGAAGCCGGCCCCGATCCCGTCGATGCGGTGGGCGGCGGGGGCGTGCCCGGACAGGACCGCGCTGCGGGCGGGTTCGACCGCGATGATGCGAACGCCGGAAAAGCGTTGCCGCAACACCCGTCCGACTCCCGTGATCGTGCCACCGGTCCCCACGCCAGCCACGAAAACATCGGCAGTCCGGTTCCCTGCGGCCTGTAGCTGCGCGAC
>CAYSKR010000123.1:0-4996 GCA_964431675.1 uncultured Myxococcales bacterium | reverse complement strand
GACGACCGAGCCCTCGAGCCCGGCGTTCTCGACGATCTGCCGGATGGGCTCCTCGAGGGCGCGCCGTACGATGTCGGCCCCGGTGGCCTCGTCGCCTGCGAGCGTGAGGCGATCGAGCCCCCTCGCGGCGCGCAGGAGCGCCACGCCGCCGACCAGCTTGGCAAGCCGCTCCTGGAGCTTCTCCTTGTCGTAGTCCGAGGTGGTGTCCTCGATCTGAGTGCGGATCGTCTTGACGCGCGCCTCGATGTCGACCTTCTTGCCGGCGCCGTCGATGATGGTGGTGTTGTCCTTGTCGACGGTCACGCGCTTGGCGCGGCCGAGATCCTTGAGCGTCAGGCTTTCAAGCTTGATGCCCAGATCCTCGGTGATGGCCTGACCGCCCGTGAGGACCGCGATGTCCTTGAGCATGTCCTTGCGGCGATCGCCGAAGCCCGGTGCCTTGACCGCGCACACGTTCAACGTGCCACGCAGCTTGTTGACGACCAGGGTCGCCAGGGCCTCGCCCTCGATTTCCTCGGCGATGATGACGAGCGGCTTGCCCGCCCGCGCGACCTGCTCGAGCAACGGCAGCAGATCCTTCATGTTCGCCAGGCGCTTCTCGTGGATCAGGATGAACGGATCCTCGAGCCGAGCCTCCATGCGATCGGGATCGGTCACGAAGTACGGCGACACGTAGCCGCGATCGAACTCCATGCCCTCGACCACGTCGAGCGTCGTCTCCATCGACTTGGCTTCCTCGATGGTGATGACGCCTTCCTTGCCCACCTTGTCCATCGCATCGGCGATCAGCTTGCCGATGTATTCGTCGCCGTTGGCGCTGATGGTGCCGACCTGCGCGATGTCCTTCTGGCCCTTGGTCGGCTTGGCGAACTTCTTGAGCGATTCGATGACCCGCTCGACCGCCTTGTCGATGCCGCGCTTGAGTTCCATCGGGCTGTGGCCCGCCGCCACCATGCGTGCTCCCTCGCGGAAGATCGCCTGGGCGAGCACGGTCGCCGTCGTGGTGCCGTCGCCCGCGACGTCAGAGGTCTTGGAAGCAACCTCCTTGACCATCTGCGCACCGAGATTCTGGAACCTGTCTTCCAGCTCAATCTCCTTGGCCACCGTCACGCCGTCCTTGGTCACCGTCGGTGATCCCCAGGACTTCTCGATGACGACGTTGCGACCGCGTGGGCCGAGCGTGGCCTTGACCGCGTCCGCAAGTATATTCACGCCCTGCAACAACAGTTGCCGACCCTTTTCGTCGAACAGAATTTCTTTGGCTGCCATGGTCCTTCTCCTTTATTTCTCGATGACGCCGAGGATCTCATCCTCGCGCAAAATCAGGTGCTCGATGCCGTCCAGTTTGATGTCGCTGCCGCTGTACTTGCCGAACAAGATGCGGTCGCCCTTCTTGACCGCAAGCGTGCGAAGCGTCCCGTCGTCGGCGATCTTGCCGTTGCCCACGGCCACGACCTCGCCCTCCGAGGGCTTCTCCTTGGCGGTGTCGGGGATAATGATTCCACCTTTGGTTTTCTCTTCCTCCGCCACGCGGCGAATCAGAACGCGATCGTGAAGTGGCTTAACTTTCATTGCGATTTCCTCCTGCCTCGACTCATTGACTCATTGAACGATGACTGCGGAGCGCATCCTTAGCACTCCATCTGGCTGACTGCCAGCGCAACACTTTTAAGCACAACCCTTGGTCCGTCAACGGGTTCCGCGCCCGGGTTGGCACTCTCGGCCGTCGCCTGCCACCGAGATGTGCGACATGTGCGTGTAATTATTAATGATTTTTTTGACGGTGACGATGATCATGTTAAGAAATAAGGGGGGGCCAATGCCATGGAAACCGCCGAATCACTCGAAGTTTTTTTCGCCGAACGGATAGATGCGGCGCTTCGCGTCAAGGACGTGCCGGCTCCGCCCCTGACCTCGCACTACCTGGTGCAGCTACTGGCGGCCTACGCCAACCGTCCGATCGACGACACGCCCCTGGCGGTCAAGATGCTGGAAGCGGTGGACGCGGATCCGCGGGGGCGGCGGGCGCGCCTGCGCGAGGTCGGCGACACGTCGCTGTTCGTGTCGGGTTTCTATTCGGACAGCTTCGCGCGCAAGACGGTGGACGTGGACTACTACATCGGCCTCGGCGGCTCGGCGTATGGGCAACTGGCAAGCACCGGTGCGGGCTGGGCGCGCGATCCCTACGGCGACGTGTACGAGGCGCTGGCGGAAAAGTTCTCGCGCTTCGTCGACGTGCTGGCCACGATCAGTGCCGGCATGCAGCCGGTCGCGGCGCAGGACATCGTCCGCCTGTACGATCAATGGAAGCGCACCGGAAGCGAGTGGGCGGCGCACCGCCTGGCGGCCCTCGGCGTCACGTTGCAGCGAGGCGGCGGGATCCAGTGACCCTGCTCGGGCGCCTGCAACGTGGCCTCGAGACGACGTACCGCGTGGACACGCACCTTGACGTCGACGCGTTCATCGTCGACGAGGGAGAGCGCGAGCGCGCAGCGGGGCCGGACGAGCGCAGGCCGCGGGAGCAACTGCTGTTGCGGCAAGATGGCGGCGAGCTGTCGCTGGGGCTTTTTCTCGACGGGGGCGTGATCGCCAACCTGGAGCAACACGATCCGTCGGCCGGGCTGACCGAGACGAACTTCGGCGACTTCTGCCTGGCAGTCGAGGGCGTCAGCCACTTCGTCTACGTCGCACACCGCGCGGCGCACGATCGCAGCGTCAGCGCGCTGGAAATGGAGCTGCAAGCGGAGGTGGACAAGTTCGTCAGTTGCGCGCTGCTGCGTGAAGACGCCGACGATCACGCGGGCGTCGGCGCGAGTGAGTTGCGGCGGCGGCTGTTCGACGACGTCCACTACCACGACGATCTGCGCGGCCCCGAGCGCGACCGCTACCGCGTCGCCAACGACGAGGCGCGCCGGTATGCAGGTTCGATCGAGCGCCGCTTCCTGCGCGACCCGCGCGTCCCCGACCTGCTGGCCGAGCTGCGCCGCTTCTACCGCCTCGGCCTCGAAGATAAACTCGCCCACATCGCCCACGCGGCGTGAGGGGTGACACCACTACCCGCCTCGGCTACCGGGAGTCTGGTACACTTACGGAGTGGACAATGCGCCGGTTCGAATGTCCCGCGTGCTGCGCCACGGCGAGCGCGACGACGGCACTTTCGATCTGGATTTCTGGCAGCGTGTGGGCGCCGAGGGCATCTTCGCGGCCGCCTGGGACATGGTGAACGAGGTCAGCAGCATCAGAGGCGGCAGTGGCGAGCAACCCAGACTTCAGAGATCTGTTCTCCGCGTTGTCCGCCGCGGCCGCTAGGTTCATCGTCGTGGGCGCCCACGCGGTGATGTACTACACAGTCCCGCGCTACACGAAGGACTTGGACGTGTGGGTCGACCCGACAAAAGAAAACGCGACGCGCGTTTTTCCCGCTCTTGCCGCCTTCGGAGCGCCAATGGCCGACTTGGTGATCGATGATCTGGCCACGCCCGGAACGATCTTTCAGATGGGCGTCGCGCCAAACCGCATCGACGTGATAACCAGCATTGAAGGGGTCGAGTTTCGCGACGCGTGGGCCAATCGGGTGAAGTCGACGTACGACGGTGTCCCAATCTCGATCCTCGGCATGCAGGACCTGTTGACCAACAAGCGCATTGTTGGCCGAGACCAAGACAAGCTAGACGTCGCCAAGCTCGAAGCTGCGGATCCTAAAAAGTAGGCGCAGGTCGAAGACGGGCCCCTGGCGATGAACGGCGGCGGACAAGAAACATGGGACTGAAGCCAGGGGATGTTCTCGACGGGACGTACGAAATCGTCCGTCTGGTGGGGCAAGGCGGGATCGGATCGGTATTCGAGGCCAAACACGCCCGCCTTCCGGCGCGCTTTGCCATCAAGGTCCTGCTCCCGGAATTCACGGCGCATGGCGAGGCGCTTGCTCGCTTTCGGCGCGAGGCAGAAATCACGTCGTCGCTATCTCGAAGATCCGAAGCATGGACACCAATCTGACTCAAACGCACGTCGTCATAGGAACGCCGCAGTACATGTCGCCGGAGCAGGCCAGCGGCGAGGCAAGTCAGCTTGATGCCAGGACCGACCAGTTCGCGCCGGTATGCAGGTTCGATCGAGCGCCGCTTCCTGCGCGACCCGCGCGTCCCCGACCTGCTGGCCGAGCTGCGCCGCTTCTACCGCCTCGGCCTCGAAGATAAACTCGCCCACATCGCCCACGCGGCGTGAGGGGTGGGTGGGGCAAGTTGCCGGTACGGGCACGTCGCTAACCGTGTTTTCCGCTCCGTCATCCCGCAACGCCTGTAT
Source organism: uncultured Myxococcales bacterium (assembly GCA_964431675.1). Lineage (GTDB taxonomy): Bacteria > Myxococcota_A > Polyangia > Fen-1088 > Fen-1088 > CAYSKR01. Next base: position 694 of record CAYSKR010000123.1, on the reverse strand, counting down.
AATCCCCGCCGGGTTTCTGGGGATGCGGATTTCAACGGTTGTCTTGGCACCGGTGGCGGCACTGCTTCTTGTCTCGTCGGCGAGGGCGGACGACGCGCGGACGAAAGCACTGGAACACTTCGACCGGGGCCGAGCGCTTTATCAGGTGAGCGAGTACCGCGCGGCTCTCGGCGAGTTCAAGCAGGCCTTCCTTATCAAGGAAGACGCCGTCTTCATCTTCAACATCGCGCAATGCCACCGGCGGCTTGAAGAGCCGAAGCCCGCGATCACGTTCTACAAACGTTATCTGGCGGCGGTTCCTGACGCGGTCAATCGTGTGCAGGTGCAGAAGTTCATCGATGATCTTGAAGCTGCGAGCGCGCAACCGGCCACGGCGCTGCCTGAAGTCCTGCCTGGCGTTGCGGCTGCACAGCCCCTGCCGGTTGCAAAGCGACCGACCCCAACGCCGCCCATCACGCAGCCTTACACGCCGCCGCCACGTCCTGCTCCGCTGGTCAGCGTCGCTGGCGAGCCGAAGGCCCAACCTGCGGAAGAAGAACCGGTATACCGGCGCTGGTGGTTCTGGACCGGGGCCGGTGCGCTGGTCGCCGGAGCCGTCGTGAGTGCCCTCGTGCTGTCCTCTGGTGAGAGACGCGCCACATCGTGCGGGCCGGGCGTCGACTCATGTGCTCCCGTGCGGCAATGACCATGCGCC
>CAYSKR010000122.1:0-3399 GCA_964431675.1 uncultured Myxococcales bacterium | reverse complement strand
TCTTTCTCGTCTGCGTGATCCTCGCCGGCATCTACGGTGCGGCGACGGCGAACACCCGCATCCTCTTCGTCCAGGCGGTGCCGGCAGCGCTCGCGCTCGCCCTGGTGTGGTCTTCGTGACCGGATGCTACTTATAGACACTGGCGCGCTTGCGGGCACGGTGCTTGGGCTCGGCGTGGGGTTTCTCGCGACCGGGAATATCGATGGCGACTCCATGACAACGGCGATTGGAGTTACCACCCTGGTCGGCTTGTATGCGGGCCTGGCCAGCGCCATATACCTGACCAGCGACATGGATAGTGCGTCCGACCGCGACATGTCCGCGCAGACCGTGCCCGCGCTTATCGCCCTCGACCAGGGCGGCCGCTGGGGATTCGGTCGGCTGGCGCTCGCACCCGTGCTCGGGCCCGCGGGCCAGATATCCGGCGCGATGGCACCTCTGGTCGGCGGCGCATTCTGACGCTGGTCCCGACTGGTCTTGGGCGCAAGAGGTACGTGACGTGTACGAGGGCGGGGCAAGCGCGCTCAGGTTGACTATCGATGCACCCAATCCGATACGCACCATTCCCACTTGCGGTAGGGTGCGCGGGCATGACGTTGCCGCGCCGGACCTCCGCGCCGATGCCGGTGCCGCACTGGATCGCCCACAAGCGAGACGGCGGCGAGTTGGACGATGCCACCATCGAGCGGTTCATCGGTGCCGTGGTGTCGGGCGGGGTTCCCGACTACCAGGTTGCGGCGATGCTGATGGCCATCGTCTGGCGGGGCCTCTCCGACCGGGAACTGGTCGCGTGGACGCGCGCGATGGTGGCGTCGGGCGAGCGCCTGTCACTGCACGACCTGCCGGGCGCAAAGATCGACAAGCACTCGACCGGAGGCGTCGGGGACAAGGTGACGTTGTGCCTCGCGCCCCTGGTGGCGGCGTGTGGCGTCGCGGCACCGATGCTGGTCGGCCGGGCGCTGGGGCACACCGGCGGAACCCTCGACAAACTGGAGTCGATCACCGGATGGCGGGCGACGCTTGAGCCCCACGAGTTTCGGCGCAGCTTGCGGGCCACCGGGTTCGTCATCGCCGGCCAGACCCCGCGCCTCGTGCCGGCTGATCGAATTCTGTACGCCCTGCGAGACGCGACGGCAACGGTCGAGTCGATTCCCCTCATTGCTTCGTCGATCATGTCGAAAAAGATCGCCGGCGGTGCCGATGCACTGGTGCTCGACGTCAAGGTGGGGTGCGGCGCGTTTCTCCCCGATCCGCGCGCCGGGCGGCACCTCGCGGAAACCTTGATTGGCCTTGGCCGTCGCCTGGGCCTGCGCACCGTCGCGTTGCTCACCGACATGGACCAGCCGCTGGGTCGGCAGATCGGCAACGCGCTCGAAGTGCAAGAGGCGATTGAAGTGCTCAAGGGAACTGGTCCCGTCGACACGCGCGCCCTGACCGTCCGCCTCGGTGCCGAGATGTTGTTGCAGGCAGGGATCGTGAAGGATCGCGAGACCGGCCAGCGGCGCATCGAAGTGGCGATCTCGTCGGGCGCAGGTTTCGAGCGCTTCGTGCGCGGGGTTGCCATGCAGGGCGGCCTTGCACGCCAGGTGGAGCGACCCGATTCATTGCCGCGCGCGCGACGGCAACTGATCTTGCGGGCGGACAAGTCCGGCGGTCAGGTGCGTCATGTTGCACGCATCGACGCACGTGCGGTTGGTCAGGCCGCGACGCTGCTGGGCGCCGGGCGTCTGTGCAAGGAAGATCGGGTCGACTGTGCCGTGGGCATCACGTTGCACGTCAGAGCGGGCGATCCGGTGCGGCGCGGCGAGCCGCTTTGCACGGTCTGGTACAATGACGCCCATCGGCTCTCTGCTGCTCACCCTCTGCTCGCGGCGGCATTTCGATTCGGTGCCAACAAGCCGCCGCGACGTTCGCTGATTCGTGCGTTTTTGACATGAAGGTAGCCGCCACTCTTTATGATCGTGTTCGTGCCGCCGCGCTTGCGGCCGCCGAGCGCATTGGTGCCGCCGGTGCTGACGTCGCCATCGTACTCGGGTCGGGTCTCGCCGCCGCCGCCGATAAGCTGGTCGAGGTGCGCACGGTATCCTACGCGTCGCTGCCCGGTTTTCCGGAGACGACGGTGGCGGGTCATCCGGGCCGCCTCGTCACCGGCACTTGGGCCGGGCGCAAGGTTCTGATCCTGTGTGGCCGGGTACACGGCTACGAGGGCTATCCCGCGACGGAGGTTGGCTTCGGGGTGCGCGTGGCGGCCACGCTGGGCGCGAGCACGGTCATCGTGACCAACGTCTCTGGTGGCGTGGATCCATCGCTGACGGTGGGCGAGCTCGTCGTCATTTCGGATCACATCAACCTGACCGGGACGTCGGCGCTGCTAGGTCCGAACGACGAGCGCTTGGGACCGCGCTTCGTTGACCTGACCGAGACGTATGCGCAGGAATTGCGGGCGCTGGCGTCGGCGGTTGCGACCGAGCGCTTCGGTCGGCCGCTGCGCGAAGCGGTGTACGCCGGCATGCAAGGGCCGTCGTACGAGACACCGGCCGAGGTGCGCATGTTGCGCGGCCTCGGCGCTGGTCTTGTCGGCATGTCGACGATCCACGAGGTGATTTGCGCCCGGCACGCCGGGCTCAAGGTGCTGGGGCTGTCGCTGGTGGCGAACCCTGCGGCCGGTGTGACACCGACCCCGCTGTCGCACGAAGACGTGACGCGGGCAGCGGCGGCGGGAGCGGCCCGGCTAGGTGAGTTGCTGCAAGGCGTGGTCGCGCGGCTGCCGGCAGGGGCACCATGAAGAAACCCCGCCGCAACGCCCGGCTCGCGGACGCTGAATTTGATCGCCGCGAGCGCGCGCTCATTGGTGCCGCCCGCAAAGTTCGCGCGCATGCACACGCGCCCTATTCGAAATTTCGTGTCGGCGCCGCGGTGATGGACGCGCGCGGCCGGATTCATGTCGGCTGCAACGTCGAGAACGCATCCTACGGGTTGACCGTGTGCGCAGAGCGCAACGCGGTCGCCGCAGCGGTGGCGGCTGGCGCGACACGGATCGAGGCGGTGGCCGTCGTGACGGATGGCAAGACTCCCGCCTACCCGTGCGGTGCCTGCCGTCAGGTTCTGGCCGAGTTTGGCGACGTCACCGTGTTCGTGGCCGCCGCACGGGGCGGTTCGGCCCAGGACGTGTCGCTGACGAGCACGCTTCTGCCGCGCGCCTTCAAGCTCCAGGCCAACTGATCACCCCGACGTCCCGTCGCGGAATCCCGCCCATGACGCAGCCGCCCCGTTGCGCCGGGGGGCGATCACGGAGGCGGTGGGCTTATCGCGGTGGGCGGCGGCGCGATGCTGGCCGGCGGCGATGAGCTTGGTGGCGGACTCAGGCGGGGGCTCGAAGGCGGCGGTGGTGCCGAGCCT
>CAYSKR010000121.1:0-12355 GCA_964431675.1 uncultured Myxococcales bacterium | reverse complement strand
GAACTCGACGCGCCGCTTGGCCGCTTCGGGCGCGCCCTCGGCCGTGCCTTCCAGATCGCGGACGACGTGCTCGACTGCGCGGGCGATGCTCAGGTCGCTGGCAAAGCGCTTGGTCACGATCTGCGTGAAGGCAAACTGACTCTCCCGGTGTTGCTCGCCTGCGAATTGCAGCCGGAGTTGCGGCAGCTCGTTCGGGAGGAACTCAAGGAGGACGGCATCGGCGAGGCCGCGGTCGCGCGCATTCTTGCAGGCGTCCGCGCCGCTGGTGGCGTCGAGGCGGCGCGGGCCAGGGCGGGTGCGATGGTGGATTCGGCGCTGGGCGAACTCGCGGTTCTTCCGCCTTCACCGTATCGGGATGGTCTTGCCGACCTCGCTCGACGCTCGGTGGATCGGGTCTCGTGATGGAGCCCCTGGCCGCTGAGACCAACGTCCGCGGGATGTTCGACCGCATCGCGCACCGGTATGACGCCGCCAACCGCGTGATGTCGGCGGGCGTGGATTTGTTGTGGCGCAAGCAGGCGATGAAACCCTTGCTGGCCGATCTTCCCGCTAACCCGCACGTGCTGGATCTGGGCGCTGGCACGCTGGACGGCGCCCGCGAGATCGCGCGGCGCAGATCGGACGCCACGGTGGTCGCCGCCGACTTCGCACAGCAGATGCTCAAGGTTGGACTGGCGAAGCTCGGCTCTGGCGAGCGTCGAATTTTCGCTCACGCCGCCGACGGGCATCGTTTGCCGTACGCCGAGGGCAGCTTCGACGCGGCGTTTTCCGCTTTCTGTGTCCGCAACTTCGTCGACCTGCCGACGGCCATGCGCGAGTTGCGGCGCGTGGTCAAGCCGGGTGGGACGATCGCCATCCTGGAGTTCTTCAAACCGATCGCGCCGCGTCCCTTCATGGATGGCGTGTGGAATGGGCGCGTGTTGCCTCTCATCGGCTGGGCGGTGAGCGGAGATCGCGCCGCGTACCGCTACCTGCCCGACTCGATCGCGCGTTTCGTCGGCACCGAAGGCTTCGCGCGCCTCTTGCGCGAAGTCGGTTTTGCGCAGGTCGACGTGCGCGATCTGTTCCCGTCGGGCGTCGCTTCCCTGGTGGTGGCGCGATGAAGCTTGTGGTTGCCGTGGGTGGGGCCTCCGGATCGATCTACGCCCGGCGCTTGCTCGACGTGCTTGCGGCCATGAAGACCGATCGTCCCGAGGTTGGCCTGTGTTTTTCAAAGGCGGGCGCCGAGGTGTGGCAGCACGAGATCGGCACGCCGCCCGAGTTTCCGTTTCGCCGTTACGATCTGCACGATTTTCGCGCGCCGTTCGCGTCGGGCTCGGCGGGGTGGGATGCGATGGTGGTGGTGCCGTGCTCGGCGGGTGGACTGGCGCGCATGGCGCACGGCATCTCGGACGATCTCATCGGACGCGCGGCCGACGTGATGCTCAAGGAGCGCCGCAAGCTGGTCGCGGTGTTTCGCGAGACACCGCTGTCCGCGACCCATCTTGAGAACATGCTGACGTTCACCCGCGCGGGCGGCGTCGTGCTGCCGGCGTCGCCGTCGTTTTACAGCAAGCCCGGATCCATCGAGGCGCTGCTCGATACGGTCATCGGGCGTGTGCTTGATCAACTTGACATCGCCAACCAGCTTGCGCCGCGCTGGGGCGAGGGAACACAGCCATGAACCACGGGCTCGGTGACACGGTGGGCGCGACGCAGGCGGCGGTTTGCAGGCCAGCGCCGCGTGTGGACGCGGTTGTTTGCGCGCAGGCCGCCGGTCCCGACGACTTGTTTGCGCTCGGGCGCGCGGCGCAAGCGGCGGCACGAACCCGCAGTGGCGGGCGCGTGGTCTTCGCGCGTTCGCGCCAACTTCTGGCGACCGGTGCATGGCGGGGTCCGCGCGACGCCGCCGACGCGGTGGTCGAAGAAACCGATCTTGCGGCGCTCGGTGGCTGGCACGCCGCGCACGAAGCGGGGGCGCGGACCATTGTTCTTTCGTCCGCGGATTCGAGCGGGGTGGCGACCACCGCGGCCGTCGACGGAGTTCGCCTGCTGTTGCGGGTCAGCTACCGGGGTGGCGAAGACCGCGCCCTGCGAACCAGGCGCGTGGGTGACATCGTGACGCGCGCCCGATCGCAGATCGCAGCGGTTGTCCCGACGCCCGAGGGCGAGCCGATGGGGCTCGATTCGTTGCTGCTCTTTGCGACGCTGCGGCTGGCGCTGCCGACGACGGTGGGAATTGTCGCCGACGTGGCGCGCCTCGGGCCGCGCCTGGCGCAGATGTGCCTCGGCTTTGGCGCCGACGAGCTTTACGGCCCCATCGTGGCCGAGCGCGCGCTGCGCCTGGGTGCGAACGCGGGCAACCCCGCGCTGACGCGCAAGGAAGCGGCGATGCTGATTCACTCGGCCGGCTGGCAAGCGTTCGAACGAGTTTCCGGCGGCGAATTCGTGGAGTTTGAGTCATGAGCTTCGCCGCGATTCGCGACAAGGTGCGCGCGGGCGAGCCGCTTGATCAGCAAGACGGCGTGACCCTGTTCGCGCATCCCAACCTGATGGAACTGGGCACGCTGGCCAACGAGGTGCGCGAGCGCTTGCACGGCGGTCGCGTGTATTTCAACCGCAACTTTCACATCAATGCGACCAACGTCTGCGTGGCCAGTTGCATGTTCTGCTCGTTTGCGCGTCTCAAGGAGGGCGACAAGGACGCCTACACGATGAAGCTCGACGAGGCGTGGGGCAAGTTGCAGGAGCGCGTCGATCGCGGCGAGCCGGTCACCGAGATTCACATCGTCAACGGCCTGCACGACGGTCTGCCATTCGATTACTACACGCAGCTTCTCGCGGGCCTCAAGCGCATCAAGCCCGACATCCACCTGAAGGCGTTCACGGCGGTCGAAGTGTTCTACTACTCGCAGCACTACGGCATGACGATCGAGGAGGTGCTGCGGCGCCTGCGCGAGGCGGGCCTCGATTCGTTGCCCGGCGGCGGCGCGGAAATTTTCGCGCCGCGCGTGCGCCAGAAGATCTGCTCGGACAAATGCACCGGCGACGAATGGCTGGAAGTGCATCGCGTTGCTCACCGCATGGGTTTGCGTTCGAACTGCACCATGCTGTACGGCACCATCGAGACGCTGCCAGAGCGCGTCGATCACATGCTGCAACTGCGGGCGCTGCAGGAGGAGACCGGGGGCTTTCAAACTTTCATTCCCCTGGCGTTCCATCCGGAGCACAACGCCTTGATGAAGTTGCCCGCTCCGACGGGGGTCGAGGATCTGCGCACCTACGCCGTCGCTCGCCTGCTTCTGCACAACATTCCGCACTTGAAGGCGTACTGGATCATGCTGGGCGTCAAAACCGCGCAGTCGGCGCTGTGGTTTGGCGCGGACGATATCGATGGCACCGTGCAGGAAGAAAAGATTTATCACATGGCCGGCGCCGAGACGCCGCAGACCCTGTCGTCCGACGAGTTGATTCGCCAGATCGTTCTGGCGGGCCGGGTGCCGGTCGAACGCGACACGCTGTACAACGTGATCGCCGAGGGCGACGCGCTGATTCCAAGTCAGCCGTTTCGCCGCAACGTGCGCCGCTCGCTGGAGATCGCGTCGTGAAGCGGCTTCGTCTCGCCGCGGTCTCGTTCCTGAACGCCCGGCCAATCACCTACGGTCTTGAGCGCAGCCTTGCCGTTGATCTGCGCTTCGAGTTGCCGGCGCGCTGCGCGGAATTGCTTGAGCAGGGCGAGGTCGATCTGGCGCTGTTGCCCACGGCCAGTTACGCGCGCATCGCGGCAACCTTGCAAGACGGCCTGCGCGTGATTCCCGGCATCGCCGTCGCTGGCCGCGGGCCGGTGCGGACGGTGGTTCTGGTCGGCGACGTGCCGTGGGAACAGATGACCGAGATCGCACTCGACGCGGCCTCGCGCAGCTCGGCGCTGCTGCTCAAGCTCCTGTGCGCGGAGCGCAAGGTCGCGGTGCGGTTCGCCGAGGTTGATCACGACACCATCCTGGACGCCGCGCGGGGAACTCGTGGCGCGCTCGTCATCGGCGACGCGGGCTTTGACGTCGGCGAGCGCTTTGCCCATGTCTACGATCTTGGCCGCGAGTGGACCGCTTTGACCGGTCTGCCGTTCGTTTACGCGGTGTGGGGCGGTCGTCCCGGCGCGGCGAGCCCGGAACACGTTGCGCTGCTACGCGAGAGTCTGCGCGGGGGCCTCTCTCACCGCGCCGAGATCGCGCGCGGCTGGGCCGCCGAGCGCGGCATGGACGCGGCCGCGTGCGAGAGTTACCTGCACCACAACATCCGCTACAGCCTGGGCGCTGAAGAACTGTCGGGTGCCGCGGCGTTCATCGGTCGGGCGTCCGCCGCAGGTCTTTTGCCCGAGCGCGTTCCCATGCGCTTGTACGCCGACGGCCGCCCGGAACGTCCGATCACCAACGCGCGCACGACGGAGCTTCTGCCCGTGCCGCGCAGCGAGGATCTTGTCTTCGCGCCGTCGGGGCCATCGTCCGGTGTGCATGCCGCGAAAACGGTCGATGCCATATTGGCTGACGCAGCGTTGGGCCTTCGCCTGCGGTACGACGATGCGCTTCGGGTGATGGCCGAGGCATCGACACTTGACCTCGGGGCCGCCGCCGACGCGCGCCGCCGGATGCTGCACGACGACGGCGCGGTCACGTACATCATTGATCGCAACATCAATTACACCAACGTGTGCGTCACCCGCTGCAAGTTCTGCAACTTCTACCGACCGCCCGGACACGCCGAGGGCTACACGCTGTCGAAGGAGATCCTGGCGCAAAAGCTTCAGGAAACAGTGGATCTGGGCGGCGTGCAGATCTTGTTGCAAGGTGGCCTCAATCCCGAGCTACCGCTCACCTATTACGAGGATCTGTTCCGCTGGATGAAGGCGAATTTCCCGCTTGCCATTCACGGGTTGTCGCCCGAGGAAATCCAGTACATCGCCCGGATCGAGAATCTGCCCTTGCGGACGGTGATTGAACGTCTGGTCGCGGCGGGGCTCGATTCGATCCCGGGTGGCGGCGCCGAGATCCTCGACGACGACGTGCGACGCGCCATCTCGCCGCTCAAGTGTTCGACTCAAACCTGGCTTGAGGTCATGCGCCAGGGCCACGCGCTTGGTCTGCGCACCACCGCGACCCTGGTGTTCGGTTTCGGCGAGACGCCCGCGCAGGTGGTCAACCACCTGGAACATTTGCGGGCCCTGCAAGACGAGACGGCGGGTTTCACCGCCTTCATCTGCTGGCCCTTTCAGGCCGAGGCGACGCGCCTCAAGCTCAAGGACGACACCACGGCCATGCGCTACCTGCGCGCGTTCGCGCTGTCGCGCCTGTACCTCGACAACTTCCCCAACTTTCAGGTGTCCTGGCCGACGATGGGTCCAGACGTCGGGCAGGTGGCGCTGCGTTTCGGCGGCAACGATTTCGGCTCGGCGATGATTGAGGAGAACGTGGTCTCGCAGGCGGGAGCGGTGTTCAAACTCTCGTCGGGGGACATCGAGCGCTACGTGCGCGCGGCGGGCTTCGTGCCGCGGCGGCGCAACATGCGCTACGAGCTTCTGCCCGCGAGCTGACATGGCCGCGAGGCTCATTCACGCGCCCTGGGTGCTGCCCGTGGCGAGTCCGCTCATCCGCGACGGCGCGGTCGCGGTGGACGTCGATGGCGCGATCCTTGCCGTGGGCCCTCGCGACGAAGTGCGCGCACGTTTCGCAGGCTTGCCCGACGAGCGTGCCGACGGCGTCCTGATGCCGGGTCTGGTCAACGCGCACGCGCACCTGGAACTCGCGGCGCTGCGCGGGCAGGTGCCCGGTGGCGACGGGTTCATCCCGTGGGCGATGACGCTTGGGCGCGTGGTCCCGGAAGTGTCCGCAGAGGTGCGGTACAGGGCGGCCCTCGCGGCCGCGCAACAGATGGTCGCGTGCGGAACATCGGCTGTCGGTGACGTGGCCAACGCGCTGGACCACGTGTCCCTCATCGGGGAAGTGGGCTTGCGCGGGCTGGTGTTCCACGAGCTGCTCGGATCGCGGGAACTGCGCACGGGTGATGCGCTCGCCGACGCCGAGCGCGAACGGCAAGAATTTATCGCGCGATCGCCATGGCCCCCCGGCGTGGGGTACGTGCCGACGCCGCATGCGCTGTTCTCGGCCGGCCCCTACCTGTTGCGCCGAATATTCGCCGCCGCTGCGCAGTCACCGCATCCCACGACGGTACACCTCGCCGAGGATCCCGACGAGATCGCCCTGCTGCGCGACGGGTCGGGACGCTGGTCGGCGGTGCTGCAGGCGATGGGCGTGCCCGAGAATTCGCGTACGCCGCACATGGATCCGCTGGAATACCTCGCGGCGCTGGGTGGGTTCGATGCCCCGCGACCGCCGATCCTGGTGCATATGGTGCATGCGTCTGCCCATGATCGGGCGCTTGCCAAACAGCACAATGCAACCGTTGTTCTGTGCCCGCGCTCGAACCTGCACATTGGTGGACGTCTTGCCGACGTGCCTGCCTTGTTGAAGGACGGACTGCGGCTCGCCCTTGGCACCGACGGATTGGCTTCCGCGCCCGACGCGTCCCTGTGGGGCGAAATTGCCTCTCTGGCGGTAGCGTTTCCCGACGTCGATCCCACGGTCTGGCTTGCCGCGGCGACGCGCGGCGGGGCTCGTGCCCTTGCGCTCGAATCCCTGGGCACGCTCGCGGTCGGCAAGCGCCCGGGCGTCATCGCTGTGACTCCGCACCCTGCCTCGAACGGAAACGCCGACCCGTTACGCGAGCTGGTGCGGGATCAGTCGCCGGTTATTCGCTGGCTGGTGCGGCCATGACCGAACCGGTCGCCGTGTCGCAAGCCTCTCTGCTCGCCGCTGTCCTGACCTTCGGACGCATGGTGAAGTTCAGCCACACGGTGTTCGCCATGCCGTTCGCTCTGGCCGCCGCAACCATCGCCGCGCGAGGTCACGGCGTCACCCCGTCGCAGATCATCGCGATCATCGGGGCGATGGTCGGCGCGCGCACGGCCGCCATGGGGTTCAACCGCATCGTCGACCGCCACATCGATGCGAAGAATCCGCGCACGGCATCGCGTGAGCTGCCCGCAGGCCAGGTGTCGCTGGGCGCGGCCTTCGCGCTGACCGTTGCCAGCGTCGGACTTTTCCTCGCGGCTGCCGCCTGGCTGGGACCGTTGTGCCTTGCCCTGGCCCCCGTAGCGCTGGGGCTCGTCCTCGGCTACTCGTACACCAAGCGCTTCACCTGGCTGTGCCACGCGTTCCTGGGCCTCGCCATTGCGGCCGGCCCGGGGGGGGCGTGGATCGCGGTGCGCGGCGACTTCGGCGCGCCTGCGGCATGGCTGATGGCGGCGGTGACCACCTGGATCGCGGGCTTCGACATCCTCTATGCGCTTTCTGATCGCGACTTCGACCGCAAGGAAGGACTGCACTCCATCCCCGCGCGCTTCGGCGTGCGCGGAGCGCTGCTAGTCTCGGGCGCGCTGCACGTGCTGACCTGCGCCGCGCTGGTGATGGTGGGGCGCAGCGCGCAACTCGGCGCATTCTACCTCGGCGGCGTGGCCGCCATCGCCGCCATCCTGGCGTGGGAGCACGCCATCGTCCGCCCGTCCGACCTATCGCGCCTCAACATGGCGTTCTTCAGCCTCAACGGCTACGTGTCGGTGGCGTACTTCGTCGCGACGCTGGCGGAGGTGTGGGTCGGCGGCTGACGCCAGGCGTTGTGCCGCGACAATTCAAGCGATCCGCGACATTTTTGCCTCACCGCGACAACGCCGTGTGGCGATCCTGTTTGCATCCATCGACGAAGATCCAGGCAGCGCGCGGGTTTTTATTCACGGAAAATCGGCATGAGTGATGCTACCATTCAGATCATGCGAAACACCTGTCGTCTCTCGTTGTTCGTCGGTCTGTTGTCGCTAGCTGGCCGTGCGCAGGCCGCGGCAGCGCCGGATGTTCCGCGGCGCGCTCAAGTGGTCGAGGCGCTCGCGCCCTTCGGCTTCTGGATCCCAACGCCAGGCCATGGCCTCGTGTGGCGTCCGACGCGCGCGGAGGTCGGTCCTGACTTCACGCCGTTTGTGTCGGGCGGAAAGTGGATGCAAACCGATCATGGGCAAGTGTTTGCCAGCCGCTGGTCCTGGGGACACACGGTGTTCGAGTCTGGTGTCTGGACGGTGGACGACCGCTGGGGATGGCTCTGGATTCCGCCGGGAGGCGAGGACACGACGCCCGCGCCCGAGATTGCAACCGACGAGGGCATGCCGCTTCCGTCGCTGCTTCCGCCGCTGAAGATTCGCAGCATCTCGCATCCGCAGGACGTCGACTTTGCCTACCCGCTCGGCGCTGACTGGGGGCGACGCCTGCCGGACGGGACGGAAATCCGCTATCCGCAAGGGCCGGTCGGCAGCGACAAGAACCAGTGGATCCTGGTTCCGGAAGCGCGGCTCCGGGATCCTGTCCTGCGGTTTCAGGCACTGTCCGGCCCGCCACCAGTGGGTGCGCCGCCGACCGTCGCCTTGACCGGCGGCGCCAAGTAGCGCTGGCGTCGGACGGGCGGACGGGCGGCTGGGCGGCTGGGCACTGCGAATTTGCGCCCGGCGGTTTGCGTCCGACGGTGGCGATGTGGGCGAACAAGGAATCGAACCTTGAACCAATGGATTAAGAATCCACTGCTCTACCAGTTGAGCTATTCGCCCGAAGTTGCGCCGTGCGCCCGAAGGGACTCGAACCCCTAGCCCTCGGCTTCGAAGGCCGATGCTCTATCCAGTTGAGCTACGGGCGCGAATGACGGGAACCGGAACCTTGCAAATCCATGCCTCCTTGAATCCAGTGAGCCGAGCATGATGCGGATGCCCCCCCCGTCTGTCAAGGCCGCCGAGTATTTTCAACGTGGCACCGGGCGGCCCGGGCGCGCACCCGGTCCCGGGCTTGCCAGGTCGCGTTCAAACTGGTTGAGCAAGTCGAACAACTCGGGCGCTTCCCAGGCGCGGTTTCGCTTGCCGATGGTGATCTGGCGCAGCACGCCCGCTTCTTGCAGTGCAAGCATGGCCAGGCGTGCGGCCTGGTTGGAACACGCACACAGTTGCTCGGTGGTCTTCACATCGACAATCGGGTGGGCGGGCAGTCGTCGGATGAGGATCGTCGCTGCCGCATCGGCGCGCGGGTGCTTTGCGCGCTCGATCCACCGTTCCTGCAACCGCCGGATCTTGTCGGCGAACCTGCTGGCCCCCGTCGCGGCGGTGCGCATGGCCGCCGAGAACAGACCACACCACGTTCCGATCTCGCCCGCGCGGTAGTCCGTCAGGCCCGCGACGTAGGCTCGGGCGTTTCCCGCCAGCACCAAGCTTACCGGGGGAACGTAGCGGGTGGCAAGGCGGCGGCGGCGCAGAATGACGTGAATCAGGCATCGGCCGACGCGGCCGTTGCCATCCGCGAAGGGGTGGATGGTCTCGAACTGAGCATGCACGATCGCGGCCTGGACCACGGGCGGTAGATCCTCGCGCCCGGCGAAGGCGCACAGATCTTCAAGCAATCCCGGCACGAGGGCAGGTGGTGGCGGCACGAATTCAGCGTCCCGCGGGCCGTCCGAGTGGCCTCCGATCCAGTTTTGCACGGTGCGAATCACGCCGCCCTGCACCCGGTCGCGCGTCGACGCGAGGAGGGCGCGATGAATTTTCTGGATGTCCGCCGGGGTCAGATCTCGCGCCCGCTGTCCGAGGGCAATCGCCTCGTCCATGGCCTTGATGTTTCCCAGGACGGAGCCTGCCGTGAGATCCGCCGCCGCCGCATGGCTAAAGGCGGCTTTCGCCAGGCGACGGTGGGACAATTCCAGACCCTCGATGCGAGAAGATGCGACCGACTCGGCACGCAGTAGTTGCCGCGCAAGCGTCTCAAGATCTTCCAGGACCGGCGGATCCTGATTGAGCGCCTGCACCTGCCGTTCTGCCTCGGATACGGCACCCTGAATCTCGCCGTCAAAGGCGAAGGCCAGATCCCCGATCGGGTCGGGCACGAACGCCTGATAGGTGTATGAAGATCTGGACCTTCGGCCACCGTAGGTGCCGAGATCGCCTTTCCAGCTCAGTTTTTCCAGATGCGCCACGGTCCCTGGGATCCTTTGACGGATTCAAGTGTATCAAAGTTTAGATGACTAAGCTTTGATATGGAAATCGCGCCACAGAGGCGCGGCCAGCGCGCCTCCTACGGCTTGACGAACTTCAGGGTCATGCGGTCGCTCTCGCCGATGGCCGTGTACTTGTCCCTGTCCTGTTCGCCCAGGCGCAGCGTCGGCGGCAAGGTCCAGACGCCCTTGGGGTAATCCTTGGTGTCCTTCGGGTTGGCGTTGATCTCGGACTTGGCGGCGAGCTTGAACCCGGCGGCTTGCACCCGCTTGATGACCTCTTCTTCAGACACGTAGCCGGTGTCCTTGAGCTGCGCTGGATCGGCCCCGGGTTTGGCTCGGTGCTCGACGATGCCGAAGGTTCCGCCCGACTTGAGCACCTTGAACGCGCTCGCGAAGATCTGGCCGTCGTAGCCGTTGGGCATCCAGCCGTGGATGTTGCGGAACGTCACCACCAGATCGGACGAGGCGTCGGGCCCGAAAGCTATGTTCGTCGGGGGCTTGATGCCACGAACCTCGACCTTGGCGTACAGATCCGGCTTGCCCGCAAGCTCGGTGGCCTTCTTGCCGCTCGAATCGGTCACCGCCAGCGTGCCGCGCTCCTTGAGGTACGGTGCCAGGATTTCCGTGTACCAACCGCCGCCTGGCCACAACTCGATGACGTTCATGTCCTCGCGTAGGCCGAAGAAGCCCAGCGTTTCTACCGGGTGCCGGAACCCGTCGCGCGCACGATTTTTCTCTGACCGGTGCGGCATGGCCAGCACGGCGCGGAGCTTGTCGTCGGTCGCTGGTGCCGCAGCCTGCGCTGGTGCCGCAGCCTGCGCCGCTGCGTTTGCCGGAGTCTGCGACGGTGTACCCGCCGTGCCACAGCCGACGAGCGGCGGTAGGCAGGCTCCGATCACGCAACCTTGCAAAACCAAACTTCTCATGTTCATCAACCTCCCGAGAATCATATCGCCAACCCCGCCACGACGCCGCGCATGTAAGCCAGCGACTCGCGCATGCCCGGGATGGGTGCCTTCTCGTTGAGCTCGTATTCCAGACCGACCTGGCCCGCGAACTTCATCTTCGCCAGTTGCTTGAGCAGCGCAGCTATCGGGACCAGGCCGCGGCCGACCTCGGTGCCGATGCCCTTGCCGGTCGCCTGGTTGAGTTCCTTGAAATCTTTGACGTGCAGGTCGAGCAGGCGCGCGCCGCATTCCTCGGCACACTTGACCGGATCGACGCCCGCGCGCCACGTGTGTCCGGCGTCCATGCAGATACCGAAGCGGGGATCGCGCTTGGCCAGCGTCGGCAAAATCTCGCGTGGGCTGGGGAATACTTTGTCCTCCGGCCCGTGGTTGTGAATCGCCACCGGGATGCCGAACTCCTTGATCAGCGATTCGACGATGTCGAGCACTTCGAGCGTTGGCGCGGCGACGATCAGCGGGATGCCGCAGAGCTTGGCGTACTCGAACACGCGGCGAATTTTGCTCTCGTCCTTTTCCTTCATGGTCACGACTCCGGCACCCATGATGGTGATGCCCGCAGCGCGGATCTTGTCGGCGTCGGCCTTCAGCTTTTCCGGCGCGGCGGCCATGGGCAGGTGCATGTCCTTGACCGTCAGGCACTTGATGTCGGCGTCCTTGCAGGCGGCGATGGTCTGGTCGAGCGTCAGCGCGCGCAACGAATACGACGCCAGCCCGATCTTGAGTTCGTGCCTTGGCCCCTCCGGCGCGGCGGTTTTTTTGGCAGCGGCCTTGGCGCCCGCCAAGGCAGAACCGCTGGTCACCGCCAGTGCGGTCGCGGCTCCCGCGACACCCTTGATTAATTCGCGTCGTGAACGAAGGTCATGGCACATGGGGCGCACTATGCTACGTTCGCGCTCGCCAGAACACCAGTTTGTGATACGAAGACCATAACTCCCCTCTAACACGCCGACGCCGAGTTCGTCCTTCATCGCGCGGTGCACATGCTCTTTAACGTCGGGCCGGGTCTTTGGGTCTTCGGGGAGGCCTGTCACTGTTACACGGGGTGATACAGGATTGGGGCGAAAACCGGGGATGATCCTGCGGGTTCCGCGGTGCTCAAGTTATTGGATTTACAAGACGATCTGGATGATGGACAATTGGTAACCGTTCACGCCCATGACCGAATCCCGTCGGAGAAAGTGGCTCGGTGGCGCGGCTTCGCCGGGGCACCGAGCGGGGGTTTGGGGGGACGCAGAGGCGCCAGACAGCGACGGGACGGAGCTAGAAGGGCATGGCGCCGG
>CAYSKR010000120.1:0-4756 GCA_964431675.1 uncultured Myxococcales bacterium | reverse complement strand
CGGCGGCGCCAGCGGCAGCAGCGCCAGCGGCGGCGGCGGCGGCGCCAGCGGCGGCGGCGCCAGCGACGGCAGCGCCAGCGACGGCGACGGCGGCAGTGCCCGTGACGGCGGCGGCGACGCTGGTCTGGACGCCGCGCCTGCGCCGTGGACCCAGCGCAATCTGACTTGCCGTCCGCCCGCCATGATTGACAAGGCCGCGATGCTGCTCAGCCAGACCGGGTGCATGGATCCGTCCAACCCCAAAAAGCCGGCGCAGGGCGTGATTCCGTACGATCTCGCGAGCCCGCTGTGGTCCGATGGCGCGGCCAAGGAACGGTTCATGGCGCTGCCGCCAGACACCAAGATCAACGTCAAGAACTGCACGCTAAAGCCCGCGCTCTGCGACTACAGCAGCCTTGAGTATACCAATGGCGACGATGGCCACTTCGAGTTCCCGGTGGGCACGGTGCTGGTCAAGAGCTTCATCATCGGCGGCAAGCACATCGAGACGCGGCTCTTTGTGCGTCACACGGACGAGGACTGGCGGGGCTACAGTTACGAATGGAACGACGACCAGACCGATGCCATGCTGCTGCCCAACATCAATGACGGGATGGGCAAGGCCAAGCCGTTAAGCCCAACCCAGAGCTGGTACTTCCCCAGCCGCGACGACTGCGCCGCCTGTCACAACCTTGGCACCGGCAGGTCGATTGGGCCGAGCACCGAGCAAATGAACAAGGAGTTTGCCTACCCGGGTGCCGGGCCGGGCGGCCGGACCGCGAACCAGATCGACACCCTTGAGGCCATGGGAATGTTCACCGCGACCGTGCCGCGCAAGCCAAGGCTGCCGGATCCGCTCGGCACGGTCGGCACGATCGCCACCCGCGCGCGCTCGTATCTGCAACCCAACTGCGCGGTTTGCCACCGTAGTGGGGGTGGTACCCCGTCGTCGTCCGGCATGAACCTGCGGTACGATCTGCCGCTTGCCATGACGCAAACCTGCGGCAAGTCGCCCACCCGACGCGAGAAATGCGGCCCTATGGGTGTTCTGCGCCTGGCTCCAGGCAACCCTGCGATGTCGTTGATTCCGCTCATGATGGCCAGCACGGACACCCTGCACTCCGCCCTGGCGACCAACTGTCGCATGCCACCACTCGGCAGCGGCGTGGTTGACACCGCGGGTCTGGCGCTTATCAAAGAGTGGATCGGCGGTATGGCAAGCTGCGCGGGCAACCCTTGAGAGTGAGAGGCGTTCTCACTAAAACAAGCTGCCCTGGCCGCCCGCGCTCCGGCCCCCGGGCGGGATCGGGATCTTGAGGTGCTCGTACGCCTGCCGCGACGCCTGGCGACCGCGCGGCGTGCGGGTGAGAAATCCTTCCTGGATAAGGTAAGGCTCGTAGACGAATTCCAGTGCGCCGCGATGGTGTCGGCCAACTGGCCCGCATCGTCCACACTGCGTAGCGACGGGAGAATCTCGGGAGACAGCCGCTTGTCGAGCTTGACGTAAGTCTCAAACGCGAGCTGCAATTTCTGAGCGGATACGATCAAAACCCCCAGCCCAGGATCAGTTTTGCGATCCAGTCGGCGGTGGCCCCGGTCAACCCCCGCCCGAAGCCGGCGTTGAGCGCGATCGGACCGCCGATCAGATCGCCGGCGACGTAGGCGATGTGCTCTTGCTCGGAGATCGGGAGGAAGTCCCCCACGCGGCCCAGGCCAGCGTAGTACTCGAGGCCCACCGCGAAGCCGCGTCGGGTGTCGAAGCGGATCTTGGCTGCCGGCTCGAATTCGGGGAGGGGGTGGGTATCCCCGCTTAGCGCCCAGCCGACCATCGGATTGGCCACAAAGAACCAACGGTCGATCTTGCACGCGAAAATGGGCCTAAGCTCGGTGTCCCAGCCGTCGGTTCCGAGCGCCTTCGTCCCGCGCCCGACCTCGACATTCACGCCGACGACGAACGGCGCCGTGCGGACGCGAGGTGCCACGATCTTGGATCGCAGTTTGAGGCCGCCGAATGCCGCGTCCAAACGGCCGGGAGCAGCCGCCATCTGCAGATACACACCCAGCTCCCACCAGCGCGAGAGGCCGAACGACGGCTCAAGCGTCATGTGGAGGCGCCGATCCGGAACCAACTCGCCAGCGAAGGCCGCGGTTGAGCGCCCGCGCCCCACGTAGTTCGTGTGCAGCTCGATCCCGGCCTGGCCCGGATCGTTGATCTCCCCTTGGTAGACCTGGATCTCCATGGGGTCGATCGCCGCGAGCAGCGCGAGCACGATGACGCCTGGTAAAGTCACGAATCGGTCTCCGCCTGCGCAAGGACAAATCCCAGGGAGAGTGGCACTGCTCGATCTCGGAGAACCGACGGCACCTACTTCTTCTACCACGAGGCGTCCTCGCAGCCCCGCCCTTCGGTCTAGAACAAACTGCCCTGGCCGCCCGCGCTCCGGCCCCCGGGCGGGATCGGACTCTTGAGGTGCTCGTACGCCTGCCGCGACGCCTGGCGACCGCGCGGCGTGCGGGTGAGAAATCCTTCCTGGATAAGGTAAGGCTCGTAGACGAATTCCAGTGTGTCGCGATCTTCGGCGAGCGAGGCGGCGAGCGACTCGATGCCCACGGGCCCGCCGTCGAAGCGTTCGATGATCGTGCGCAACAGGCGGCGGTCGCCCGCGTCGAGACCTAGTTCATCGATCTCGAGGCGCGACAGCGCGTAGGCCGCAGCCTCGCGCGTGACCCGCCCGTCCCCATGCACCTCGGCGAAGTCGCGCACCCGGTGCAGCAAGCGATTGACGACGCGCGGAGTGCCGCGGGCGCGCCGCCCAAGTTCCTCGGCACCGGCGTCGTCGACGGGAATGCCCAGCAATCGCGCCGAGCGTTTGACGATCGCCGTCAGCTCCGCGTGGCCGTAGTACTCGAAGCGCTCGACGATGCCGAAACGCGACAGCAACGGCGACGTGAGCTGGCCGGTGCGCGTGGTCGCGCCCACCAGGGTGAAGCGTTCAAGCGGCACGGTGATCGCGCTCGCGCCCGCGCCCGCGCCGGTGACGATCTCGATGCGGTAGTCCTCCATCGCGGGGTACAGGCTCTCCTCGATGATGGGCGACAGGCGGTGGATCTCGTCGATGAACAGGACATCCCCACGGCCAAGCGACGTCAGGATGCCCGCGAGATCGCCCTTGCGATCGAGCGCCGGGCCGCTGGTGACGCGCGCCTGCGTGCCGAGCTCGTGCGCGATGACGTACGCCAGCGTCGTCTTGCCGAGGCCCGGTGGACCCGACAGCAACACGTGGTCGAGGGTGCCGCTGCGCCTTTTGGCCGCGGTCACGTAGACGCCCAGGTTCTCTGCCACCTTGCGCTGCCCGATGAAATCGGCAAAGG
This sequence comes from uncultured Myxococcales bacterium, assembly GCA_964431675.1. Taxonomy (GTDB): domain Bacteria; phylum Myxococcota_A; class Polyangia; order Fen-1088; family Fen-1088; genus CAYSKR01. The sequence continues at coordinate 1,405 of CAYSKR010000120.1, read as the reverse complement.
ATTTCGGGCGCAACGCGGCATCGTCCGCATCGTCCTGCGCGGTGGATTCCGGCGCCACGAAGCGCTCGGCGGCATCCGTCGGTTCTGCCCCACCCGCGTCGTCGTGCTTCTTGCGCGTCATCCCATCCTCCGCAGCGCCGCCAGGGCCGCCTTGACGAGATCCGCTGCTGGAAGTTCTTCATCCAGCTTGGCGAGCACGGCCTCGAACTCCGGTGGCTTGTAGCCCAGGGACACGAGGGCGCCGAAGACTTCACCCTTGCGGCCCGCAGGAATGATCGGCAGCGCTGCCGACGACGGGCCACGTGTCTGTCCCGCCGCGACCAGGCCGATCTTGTCGCGCAGCTCGACGGTCAAGCGCTCGGCCAATTTTTGCCCGACGCCACGCATCTGCTTGAGCCGGGCCACGTCGCTGCCCGCGATCGCACGCACCAGTTCGGACAGCGGCATGGCGGATACCATCGCCACCGCGACCTTGGGACCCACGCCCTGAACCGAGAGCAACGTCTCGAACACGCGCCGCTCGTCGGCGTCGGAAAACCCGAAAAGCTGCAACCCTCCGTCGGTGATCGCGTGCGTGTAGATGAACAGGCGCAGGTCGGAACCAATCGTCGGCAAGCCCTTCTCGACCGACGCTGACACCGTGACCGCGTAGCCCACGCCACCCACATCGATCACCACGCCCGCGGCATCCTTGTCGATCAACGTCCCGCGCAGAAAAGCGATCACGGTGCCTCCGCCCGTCGCAAGGCCACCGTCGTCGTCCGGCCCGCCGTGTGGCGCGCGTGACAGATCGCGATCGCCAGCGCGTCCGCCGCATCCACCTGCGGCGTGCGCTTCAGCCGCAAAAGCGCCCGCACGAGAAAGCCAATCTGTTCCTTGGTGGCTCGACCATGACCCACGACCGTGTTTTTCACGCGCGCCGGCGCATAACCGGCCAGCGGCACCCCGGCGTCCGACGCGATGAACAGCGCCACCCCGCGCGCCTCGCCCAGCGCCAGCGCCGACTGCACGTTCTTGCCGAAGAAAGCCTGCTCGACCGCCATGACGTCGGGCCGGAATTCGTCGATGATCTCGCGCAGGCTCCGCCCAATCGTCAGCAGGCGCGCCGAGCGAGCAGCGCGGGCTGGCGCGGTCAGGACGCCGCACTCGACGTAGGTCAGCGTCGCCGGACCGACGCAGTCCACGACACCGTAACCAAGACGAAGGGTTCCAGGGTCGACGCCCAGGATCCGGAATCGTCTAGCCACCGCTCTCCAGGACCGAGTCGTCCACGTCCACGTCCAGGTTCGAGTACACGTTCTGAACGTCTTCGTGATCTTCAAGGACGCTGACCAGTTTGACCGCCGCCTCGGCTTCCTTTCCGACCAGTTTCACGACGTTCTGCGGAATCATGGTCACTTCCGAC
>CAYSKR010000119.1:0-3505 GCA_964431675.1 uncultured Myxococcales bacterium | reverse complement strand
GAAATGGGACCCCGTTCGCCACCCCCGGGTGGTGAGCGCCACCCCAATCGATCGCGCGCAAACGGAGAGAAGGCCGCGCATCGTGCGCCCACGCGCGCAACTCCGCGCACGGTGGCCAGAAAAGGTGAAGCCCTCGACCGGTGAGGGGCGAGGGCTTCTGTTTAGCTGGCAGCCACCTCGTCGGCGGCTACGTGAGTATGGCTCCGGAGGAGGGTTTCGAACCCCCGACCCGGCGGTTAACAGCCGCCGGGTTTTCAATTAAAAACCATAGTTATTACGCGCGGATATGCCTGTTCACGGAATGGGCGATGGGCAAAGGTTGGGCAAAAAAAGCCAAGAACTGACCTGTGGTGTACCGCGCCGCCCCGGAATGCGGTACGATCTCCAGCATGCGGCGGCTCGATGAAATCCTCGAACAGGCGAAACGCCTCTCGGCCGAAGAACGCCGCGAGTTGCTCACGAACCTCGAAGGTCTGACCGATGGCCCGGCCGTCGACCGGCCCGCCGGAGGGCCATACGCCCGCACGCTTGCCGCTGCCGGGAGCGTGCATTCCGACTTCACGGACGTTTCCAGCGACAAGTACAAGCACGTCGCCGAGGCGGCGCTCCTCGGTCACGGCGAGTGAAGCGGGTCTTCATCGACACGGGCGGATTCATCGCCCTGCTCGTCGCCGAAGACGCCGCGCACGATCATGCGCTGTCCCGGTTTCGCGAGGCGGCCGATCAGCGCTGGGAGTTGGTCACCACCAACGCGGTTGTTCGCGGACATTCCGACAAGACCTACTCGCTCTGTGACGCGCTCGGCTTCGTGGTCATGGAGCGCCTGGGCATTACCGAAGCAGTTGCCTACGACCGCCACTTCCGCGAATACGGGCGCTTCACGATACTCTGACGCCCTCCGGGCATTGGACGCTCAGCCAACCGCCTTTGTGGCGAGGCTCACCGGCGTAGCCACCTCCGGGACCGGCCCGACGAGCGGCGGCAGACTGATCGGCGGGACCGGCGAACGTCATGCCTTCGCGCTCCGCAGGTCGTCCAGGAACTCCGACGCTGGCGCGACGCTGGTGACGAGGAGATGATCGCGAGCGCGGGTGCAGGCGACATACAGGAGGTGGCGTTCGGTGCCGTAGACCTCTTCGAGATCGGCCTCGTCGGTGATGGATTCGATCCGGGCCTGCAGAGGGACGATCTCGTCGTCGCAGGCCATGACGACCACGGCGCGAAATTCGAGGCCCTTGGCGAGGTGCATGGTGCAGACCGAGACGTGACCAAAAGCCGTGTCGACTTTCTCATCGAGTATCTTGAGCTCGACGTCAGCGGATGCCGCCGCTGCGCGGGCGCGTTCAATCTGCGCCTCCGAACGAACGAAGATGGCGATCTCGTGCGGCACCAGCCCGTCGTCAAGCAGGTGGCGCAACCATTTCGCGACGGTCGCTGTCTCGTTCGAGCGTGAAGCGGACACGACGATCTGGGGTGCCGGCCCGTTGAATACTGAAACCGTATTGCCCCGCGTTTCGCTGTTGCCGTCCGCGTCCGCGACGGCCACGCCGAGCAGTCGGTCGGTTTGCATCCGGATCTGGTGCGACGTCCGGTAGTTCACGCGCAATGTGCCTGAGCGGCCCCTGATGTCCACGCCCAGCGCGCGCCATGAAAACGGCTGCTGGAAGATGCGTTGGCCCAGATCGCCGGCAAAGAACAGACTGTTCGGCCGCCCGCCGCCCAGCGCCGCCAGGAATCGCAGGTGCGCAACGCCGATGTCCTGGGCCTCGTCGATCACGGCGAATTCGAAGGGAGGCCGCTTGCTGGCGGCGATGGTGCCGGCCAGCTTGGTGAAAAGGTCGGCTGTGGTGACCAGGCCCCCTGCGGCGAGTTGCTCGCGAACTCCGCTGAAGATCGACCACAGGACCACCCGTTGTTTCTCGGGCAGCCGGGTCTTTCGGCCCAGACGGGCCACATCGCGATACGCCTCCCAGGTGTCAAGCTGCCAGGCATCGACAACGTGCTGCCACTCGTCCAGCAAGAACGCGCCGCTGAACTTGTGGCCAACCACCTCGGCGGCGGCCTTGGTGATCGCCGATTGGACGTCGGCCGGCGACGCCACCTTTCCCGCCCCCTGGTTCCCAAACAGCCTCTGGCCGATGTCGTCGATCGCATGGACTTCCAGGCGTTCTGCGAGGCGCGGCTCGTTGCTGATGAGGCGACGCAACCGGATCCGCAAGGCATTCGCGAGAATGCCCGAGAACGTCGTGAGCAACACCCGCGCGTCGGGGTTGGCCCGCGCCAAGAATACCGCTCGGTGCAGGGCGACGATGGTCTTGCCCGTTCCGGCCGATCCAGACACGCGCGCGGGACCGTTGAAATTGCGCTCGACCAATTGCCGCTGCGCCGGGTGCAGGAAGACCGTCCACCGATCCCACGGGTAATCGAGGGCGCGTTCCAGTTCCTCGATGTTGGCCATCACCCGGAATCGCCGCTGCGCATCGGGGTGCGCGAACGAATTCGCCGCGGGTGTAGCGGCCTTTGCGATCTCTGGCTTGCCTCCGGTCGCCAGTTCTAGCAACGCCTCTGCGGCTTCGCCTGGGAGGTGCTCGACCACGGCAAGCAACGTGCTCTCGTCGGCCTTACGAACTTCCGCCAGCCACTCGGGTGGCACCCCGTAGGCCAGGAGCGCGTCGTCGGTGAATTGGGCGAACAGCGCGGGCTTGGGCGGCGCCGGCTGCTCGGCCTGCACGTAGACCGGGACAATGATCTCTTGAACCGTCTCCCGGATCTCGACCAGCTGGGCGGCACCGGTTCGTGGATGCGTCTCCAGCTTACGGCGCTCGGCCCACTGATACGCCTTGTCGTGGTGATCGACGTAGCAAAGCAGCAGACTGTCGTCGGTGCGGTGAACGATCAGCCTGATGTCGCTGCTGACCCGCACCGACCAGAAATTCCGGTCCCTCGCCTTGTCGAGCTTGTGAAAACCCAGGCCTGGCCCGGCCGGGTTGACCTGCAAGTCGAACGCCGTCGTCTTGATCGCCTTTTGCTCGTCCGCCGTCAGGCGCGCCAGGCTTTCGGTGAACGTATCGGCGATCCGGAACTGCATCACTTGACCCGGAACACCTTCATGACCTCGTCGCCCAGGTGGTTGATGACCTTGACTGCGATGCGGCCGGACTTGGGCTTGGGGAAGGGGCGCGAGGTGTCGCTTTTCAGAGTGGCCCAGGCGTCTTCGTTGATCTCCGCCTTCAGTGTCGTCTTGAGCGCGCTGTAGGGATCGTTGGCGCCCAGGAAGTAGGCGTGGCGGACGAAGAAGCTCTCCTCGTTGTAGTCGGTGCCGATGAACCAGCAGGCGATGCCGTCGGCGCCGTCGCTGCGCACCTCGCCGGTGGTCGGATCGAAGACGTCGACGCCCTTCACTTTCACCTGCACCTGGCCGTCCTTGAGGTCGGCAATGTCGATGTCGGGCTCGCCGAAGATCACGAACAGGTTGCCCTTGCCGGTGTTCTTCAGGTCATCGGCC
>CAYSKR010000118.1:0-10898 GCA_964431675.1 uncultured Myxococcales bacterium | reverse complement strand
AGATGCTGGCGGCAGCACCGGCGGCGCGGGCGGAATGCTGGGCACCGGCGGCGCGGGCGGAATGCTGGGCACCGGCGGCGCGGGCGGAATGCTGGGCACCGGCGGCGCGGGCGGAATGCTGGGCACCGGCGGCGCGGGCGGAGTGCTGGGCACCGGCGGCGCGGGCGGAGTGATGGGCACCGGCGGCGCGGGCGGAATGCGGAGCACCGGCGGCGCGGGCGGAGTGATGGGCACCGGCGGCGCGGGCGGTGGCTCCAGCGGGACCGCGGGCGGTGGGGAGGCGAGATCCGGAGGCGCAGCGGGTGGTGGCGCATCCGGCACGCAAGGCCCGGGCGATGACGCCGGTAGCGGGATGGGCAATGGAAGCGATGACGCCGGGCCGCTTCTGTACTCAGCCAACGTCGGGTGCGGCTGCGATCTCGGTCGTGGCCAACGTTCGGAAGTTCCGAGCGGCGCAGGAGGGATCATGCTTGTGGCGTTCCTGCTCGGCGGGCGCAAGCTGGCCAGCGCAAAGCGCAGGCGCGGCTGAGGGCGGCGAACGGATCCTTATCTTCAGCCGTTTTGTGCAATCGCCGAAGCGAATAGGCGCGCGAGCGCGTAAATGGATAGCTGCGGATTGACCCCGAGCGACGTGGGAAAGACGGAACCGTCGACGATCCACAGGTTGCGGTAGTCATGGTGCAGGCCACGCGAGTTGACGACCGCGGTGTCGGGGTCGTCGCCCATTGCACAGCCACCCATCTGATGCGCCGAGAACAGAGTGTGCTGGTTCGGACCAAACGGTGCGGCGTCGATGGCGCCCAGCTCAGCCTCGCTGCGGATGGACAGGGGAGACTGATGCAGCGTCACGATTTCGCGTGCGCCGGCGGCCAGCAGCAGGCGCGCCATGTTTCGCAGGGCGTCCTTCGCTGCTTCGACGAGCGGTGGAGTCAGGCGGTAGGACAAACGGGTGCGGCCCGCAGACGACAGCGTGACCCGGCCACCTTCGTCGGCATGGTGGCCGTCAATTAGCAACGCGATGGTGGCTTGTGCGAAGGGCAGCCGCCGCGCAAGGCCCGTGTGTGCGGCACCGAAACCGGGGAAGGCGACGGCGCTCAGCATCGGATGCACGGGTGCGGCCTCGATGAAATAGCCGACGCGCTCGCCGCGATCGGCGAAACGATGCACGGACACCGACTGCGGCGCGCCGTAGAATCCTTCGATGGGCTGGTCGAACATGCCGACGATGGGGACCGTCGGATGCAAGGTCGTGCGGTGGCCGAGACGGCGTCGCCGGCCCAGATCCGCGCGCAGCAGCAGGGCGGGTGTGTTGATTGCCCCGGCGGCCAGGATCACGCCTCGTTTCGGGGCGACCGTGATGCGGCGTCCGGTCGGGCGATCGGCCGCCTCGTCAAGGAATTCGCCGATCACGGATTGAACCCGGTCCGCTTGCGCGGGTACGGCGACCACCTTGCAGTTGGCGAAAACATCTGCCCCGGCGGCGACCGCGTCGGGCACGTAGGTCACCAGCGCGGACTGCTTGGCGTCGAGCGGGCATCCCATCCCGCAGTAGCCGAGGCGCGCGCAACCCTTGACGCTGCGGCGGATGAGCTCGGGCTGCAAGCCCATCTTCGTTGCGCCTTCCCACAGTTTTCGATTGTTGGTGTTCATGTCGTCCGGGTTCCCCGGACCGATGGACAGGCGCTGCTCGACCGCGTCGAAGTGGGGCTCAAGCGTGGCCATGTCCACGCCCGACACGTGGTGCCGCTGCGCCCACAGCGCCAGCGTGGCCTCCGGCGTGCGAAACGATGACGTCCAGTTGACGGTGGTGCCGCCACCAACGGTGCGGCCTTGCAGAACGAGGATCGCCAGATCGTCGGTCGCCCGGTTGCCGTGATCCTGGTACAGCGTTGGGTAGGCCCACGCTTCCTGCATGTTGAACTCGCGCCGGGTGTGGTGCCCACCTTCTTCCAACATCACGACGCTGGCCCCGGCCGCCGCCAGGGTGGCCGCTGCCATGCTGCCGCCCGCCCCGCTGCCGACGACGCAAAAATCGGGCGTCAGCGACAGATCGTGCGCGACGTCCGCCGCGCCCGTGATCTTGCCTGCGCTCATGCCCTGACCTCGGTCATGGCCGAGCAACCTCGGGCGGCCCGGAATACCCGACCAGCGGGTACACCTCGGGCGACGAGTAGTACGTCGCGTACACCAGGCGAGTGATCGCCGAATATCCCGAGCGCAAGAGCGCGATCTTCGACGTGCTCCAGCTTTGCAGGCGGGCGTCCTGATCTTGATGCGACAAGCTGGTGAACGGTGCCGGTTGCAGGTTGGTCACGAGTCCGAGAAGGCCGTTCTCGAACAGACGCAACAGTTGCCGGAACTCGGCCCCGGTCTCCGGGTGAAGTCGCGCCATCAGCGCGTCGATCTTTCCCGCGCAATCCATCGCCATCGCGGTCGGCCAGTCCGGGCCCACCGAATCACCTGGCACGATCCGCGCCGCGACCGCCGCCAGGATGGTGTATTCGGTCGCGTCCAGCAGGTGCAGCGACTGCGCCGGAAGTCGCGTAAGACGGGTGCCCCGCAGGCCAATGCCGAGCGCGCCACCGGCAAACAGCAGAGCGCCGCCCAGGATTCCCCTTTTCAGGAAGCGACGGCGAGTTTCCTCCGGCATGTGCGCGATGCTATCCAATTTTTGATCGTTTTGATCGGCTGCCGACGGTTCTTTTTTGTCGTTCATGACCGTCGATGTTCGCGTTGACACGCACGAAAGATTCTCCTAGGGTTCCCGCGGTTTAACGCCCATGCCCCTCGCTTTCTCGCCAGCGTCGAAGCAGCAAATCGATCGACTGCTGACCCGTTACCCCACCAAGCAGGCAGCGTTGCTGCCGGTGTTGCACCTGGCGCAGGACCAATTCGGGTACTTGCCGGACGAGGCGCTTGAGCTGGTCGCTCAGACGCTGGAACTGCCTCCGGCGCACGTGTTCGGCGTCATCACGTTCTATACGATGTTCCATCGCGAGAAGCCTGGCCGCAATGAGTTGCTGGTCTGCACCAATGTGTCGTGCATGCTCCGCGGCGCCTACGACATCCTCGGCCACATCGAGAAGAAACTGGGCATCAAGGCGGGTGAGACGACGTCGGATGGTGCTTTCACGGTCGTCGAAGAAGAGTGTCTGGCGGCGTGTGCGAACGCGCCGATGATGATTTGCGGCAACGACTATTTTCTCGATCTGACGCCGGACAAGGTCGACGTGATTCTGGATAACCTGCGCCAGCGCCGAGTCGAAGCGGCGGCGGGCACCGGGGGGAAGGCCTGAACATGGACGCCGAGCAGGCCAAAGGCGTCAAGATCGTCACGCGCAACTTTGGCGTGAACGATTCGCACAAGCTATCGGTGTACACGTCGCGCGGCGGCTGGCAGGGGTTCAGCAAGGCGCTCGGTCTGGCCCCGGCCGGCATCATCGACGAGGTGAAGAAATCCAACCTGCGCGGCCGCGGCGGCGCGGGGTTCGCCACCGGGCTCAAATGGACCTTTGTCCCGAAAGAAGCACGGACGGTTTACCTGGTGTGCAACGCCGACGAGTCCGAGCCAGGGACCTGCAAAGATCGCGAGCTGCTGGCCTACGATCCGCATCTGTTGATCGAGGGCATGGCGATCGCGTCGTACGCGCTCGGTTGCAAGCACGCCTACATCTATATACGTGGCGAGATGATGCGTGAGGCGCGCATCGTGCAGGCGGCGATCGACGAGGCGTACGAGGTCGGCTGGCTGGGCAAGGAGCACGCCGCCAGCGCGGGCCCCTTCAAGATCGACCTGACGCTGCACCGGGGCGCGGGCGCGTACATTTGCGGCGAAGAGACCGCGTTGCTCAATTCGCTGGAAGGTCGGCGCGGCTGGCCGCGCATGAAGCCGCCCTTCCCGGCGGTGCGCGGCGTGTTCAACGAGCCGACGATCGTCAACAACGTCGAGACCCTGATGAACGTGCCCGAGATTGTTCTGCAGGGGGGCGAGTGGTTCGCCGGACTCGGCACCCCCAAGTCGGGTGGCACGCGCATCGTCTGCGTGTCGGGGCACGTCAAGCGGCCCGGCGTGTACGAGTTGCCGATGGGAACGCCGTTCCGCGAACTCATCTACAGTGTGTGCGGCGGGATGCTTGGCGATCGGCCGCTCAAGGGCTTGATTCCCGGGGGCAGTTCGATGCCGCCGCTCGACGCCAGCGAGATCGACGTGCCGATCGAGTTCGACGCACTGATGACCGACCCGCGCATCAAGGACGTCGAGGCGAAACCGGGTGTGCCGTTCGACCTGGGCGCGGGCCGTCGTCTCAAGACGATGGCGGGATCGGGCGGCATCGTGGTGTTCGACGAATCGACCGACGTCGTGGCGCTCTGCGCGCGCATCATGAAGTTCTACGCGCACGAGTCGTGCGGCCAGTGTACGCCGTGCCGCGAAGGCACGGGTTGGCTGGCGCGGGTGTGCAAGCGCCTGGCGGCGGGCGAGGGGAGAGCGGGTGACGTGGAATTGCTCGGCAGCATCGCCGTCGGCATCGCCGGGAACACCATCTGCGCGCTGGGCGAGGCGGCGGCCTGGCCGATGCTGGGCTTCTTGACGAAGTTCCGCGCGGATTTCGAGGCGAAACTCAAGCAGGCCGCAGCCTGAGGAATTCTCAATGCACCCCGCCCTTGCGCAAACGTCAGGCCTCGCAGAGCAGATCGTCTTCGGCATTTTGGCTGCGGCGATCGTCGTGGGCGCGCTGACCACGATCACGCGGCGCAACCCGGTCACTGCGGTCATGGCGCTGGTCGGGACGTTTTTCGCGCTGGCGGGCATGTACGCGACCCTGAACGCGCACTTCCTCGCCGTGTTGCAGGTGATGGTCTACGCGGGCGCCATCATGGTGTTGTTCATTTTCGTCGTCATGATCCTGAACCGCGACGAGATATCGCCGGTGTCGTTCCACGGCATTTCACGCCGTGCGGTGGGCGTGCTGGTCAGCGGCTACCTCGTGTACCGGGTGGTCGAGGTGGTGTGGCGGCTGCGCGGCAGCACCATCCTGCGCGGCCCGATGGGCGAGCCCGCCGCGGATTTCGGGACCGTCGCCACCGTGGGCGCGTCCCTGTTCAAGGAATTCATGCTGCCGTTCGAGGCCATTTCGGTCCTGCTGCTGGTGGCCATCGTCGGTGGCGTGATCGTCTCGCGCTCGGTCAAGCAAGAGGTCCAGGCGGAAGAAGCGGCAGCGCGGCGCCTGCACTTTGCCCATGCGGTTCGCGACGAAGAGCGCGTCGAGCCCGCAGGCGCGGCATCAGCATCAGCCGATCCACCTCACCCCCCGGCGGCGGCACATTCCTGATGGCCACGTTCAACTACATCATTCTGTCGTTCTTGCTGTTCTTCATCGGGACGGCGGGCGTGTTGTTGCGCCGCAACGCCCTCATCGTGCTCATGAGCATCGAATTGCAGCTCAACGCGGCGAACCTGGCTTTTCTTGCGTTCTCACGGTCATTGGACGACGTGAAGGGTCAGACGTTTGCCTTCTTTGTGATCGCGCTGGCGGCGGCCGAGGCAGCGGTTGGTCTCGCCATCCTGGTCGGGATCTTCCGCACGCGGCAGACGGTTAATCTGGACGAAATCGCCGCCATGAAACGCTGACGAGACAACCCCAACGATGTTGTTCAACCTACGCCTCATCCCGCTGATGCCGTTTCTCGGAGCGGCGATCTTGTTTCTGGCGGGCCGGTCGATGCGGCGCGAGATGGTTCACCTCGTGGCGACGCTGGCGATTGGCGTCTCGTTCTTCGTGACCGCCGACGCGTTCTTCAGTTACCTGCCCGATCTGCGGGACGAAGGTGGCCTGCGCGACGTCGTCTGGACGTGGATGCAAAGCGGCGACTTCAAGGTCGATCTGGCCTTCCGCATGGATGCGTTGTCGGGCGTCATGTGCCTCGTCATCACGTTCATCGGCACGCTGATTCACATCTATTCGACGGGCTACATGTCCCACGAGAAAGACCACGCCCGCTTTTTCGGCTGCCTGAACCTGTTTTGCGGGGCGATGCTGGTGCTCGTCCTCGGCGACTCGTTGCCGGTCATGTTCGTCGGCTGGGAAGGCGTCGGTCTGTGCAGCTACCTGCTGATCGGGTTCTGGTATGGCGAGACGGCCAACGCCAACGCGGGCAAGAAGGCGTTCATCACCAACCGCGTGGGTGACTTCGGATTCTTGCTCGGCATGTTCTTGCTGTTCGGCGCGACCGGTACCCTGGACTTCCCTGGCGTCATCGAGGCAGCCAAGGCGCATGCGCCGGCTCTGACCGCGCCCTTGTGGGCGGGGCACAGCGTTGCGTTCTGGGCCTGCGTGCTCCTGTTCGTGGGTGCGGCGGGCAAGTCGGCACAATTACCGCTGTACGTCTGGTTGCCCGACGCGATGGCGGGCCCGACGCCCGTGTCGGCGCTGATTCACGCTGCCACCATGGTGACTGCGGGTGTGTACATGGTGGCGCGCCTCGGGGCCGTGTATTTGCTGTCGCCGGGCGCGATGGCGATTGTTGCGCTGGTCGGCGCCGCGACCGCAGTGTTCGCGGCGATCATCGGCTTCGCGCAGAACGACTTCAAGAAGGTGCTGGCCTATTCCACGGTCAGCCAGCTCGGCTTCATGTTCGTCGGCGTGGGCACGGGGGCGTTCGGTTCAGGCGTCTTTCACCTGATGACCCACGCCTTCTTCAAGGCCGGGTTGTTCCTGTGTGCCGGGTCGGTCATGCACGCGATGAGCGGCTCGGGCGACCTCACCAGGATGGGCGGGCTCAGGCGCCGCACGCCGTACACGCACGCGGTCTTCGTGGTGTGTTGGCTGGCGATCTGCGGCGTTCCGCCATTCTCCGGGTTTTTCTCCAAGGACGCCATCGTCGCGGGTGCTTTCGCCACCCATGTCTTCGGCGCGGATCTCGCGTGGGTCGGTCCGGTTGTTGGTGCAATGTTGCTGGCTGCGGCTCTCGGCACGGCGTTTTACATGTCGCGCCTGTACTTCCTGGTGTTTTCCGGCGAGTGCCGCGCCGACGAGCACACCCGGGGTCACATTCACGAGTCGCCGGTCGAGATGGTCGGCCCGCTGGTCGTGCTCGCGGCGGGTGCGCTGCTCATCGGCTTCGTCGGCTTTCCCGGTGGCCTCATCGGCAAGCCCGAGTTGAACCACTTTGCCGAATGGCTCAAACCCGCCGTCGGGCCAGAACTTGAGATCAGCCACGGCCTCGAGGGCGGCATCATGGGCGTGTCGACGGTCATCGCTGCGGTGGGCATTGGTCTTGCGTTCATGTTCTTCGGCGGCGGCGCGCGCGAGCCGGCGCACGCGTTCGTCCGTACACTGCCGGGGCCGGTCGCTCTCGTGCGCGACAAGTTTCGCATCGACGAGCTTTACGCCTTCTTGATCGTCCGTCCCATTCGGTACCTGGCGCAAGGGCTGTTCTACGTGGCCGATCGATTCCTGATCGACAAGTTGATGGTGAACATCCTGCCGTTTTTTGTCGGTGTGGCGGCCCGGGCCGCGCGCATCTTGCAGGTGGGTGACGCGCAGCGGTTCATCGCCACGTTCGCCATCGGAGTGGTCGCGATCTTCTTTTTCGCCACCCGCGCTCCGAAGCCGAGCGAGTTGAAGGTGACGGTCAACGGACTCAAGGTCGAGGTGGATGCCTCGCCCGGCGCACCCGTGGGCCGGGCGATGCTGTACGGATTTGATTTTGACAGCGACGGAAAGTTCGACCGGCAGGGACAGAACCCAGTCGCGAACTTCCCGTACGAGGGTTCCGGCAACTACACCATTCGGGTCGTGATCAAGGATCCCATGTGGGAAACCGTGCGATGGATGTCGCAAAAAGTTCGGATCGACTCGCCGTAGACGACGCCATGACCAACCTACTTGTCTACGTCACCTTGCTGCCCTTGCTCGGCGCTCTGCTGGCCATGGTGGTGCCCAAAGAAGAAGAGTCCATTCACCGCGGCATCGGGTTATTTGCGGCGCTGGCAACTTTCTTCGTGTCACTGCTCATCTTGCCTGCGTTCGATAGCGCGCAGGGTGGCTTTCAGCTTGAAGTGAACCACCCCTGGGTCGCGTCCCTGGGCATCAACTTTCACCTCGGCGTCGACGGCATCTCGCTATGGCTGGTGTTGCTGACGACGTTCATGGTGCCGCTGACGCTGTTCGCGCCGCAGGCGATCGGGTTGCGCAACATTCGCGTGCGCGAATTCACCGCGGCGATGTTGATCCTGGAAACCGGCATGCTCGGCGCGTTTCTGGCGCTCGACCTGTTCGTCTTCTACGTGTTCTGGGAAGTGATGCTGGTGCCGATGTACTTCATCATCGGCGTCTGGGGTGGCGATCGCCGCCTGTACGCGTCGATCAAATTCGTGCTGTACACGCTGGTCGGCTCGTTGTTGATGCTCGCGGCGATCCTGTACCTGTACGTGCAGGCGCACGCGGTCAGCGGCGCGTGGACGTTCGATTACGCCACGCTCGCCGCGCTCACCTTGCCGCAGGTGCCGCAGTTGCTGTGCTTCCTCGCCTTCGCGCTGGCCTTCATGATCAAGGTGCCGTTGTTCCCTCTGCACACCTGGCTGCCGGATGCCCACGTCGAGGCCCCGACGGGTGGCTCGGTCATTCTGGCGGCGGTCCTGCTGAAGTTCGGTGCCTACGGATTCCTGCGCTTCGCCATGCCGATGTTCCCGCTGGCGGCCTGGCAGGCGGCCCCCGTGCTCGCCGTCCTCGCGGTCATCGGCATCGTGTTCGGCGCGCTCATGGCCTACGTGCAAGAGGACGTGAAGAAGCTGGTCGCGTATTCGTCGGTGTCACACCTCGGCTTCGTCGTGCTTGGGCTATTGACGCTGAACATGCAGGGCATTCAGGGCGGCATTTACCAGATGCTTGCGCACGGCATCTCGACCGGCGGATTGTTCCTCGGCGTCGGCGTGCTTTACGATCGGCGGCACACGCGCCTGCTCGCGGATTACGGTGGCCTGTGGGCCAAGATGCCGACCTTCGCGGCCTGTTTCCTGGTGATCGTCCTGGCGTCGGGTGGCTTGCCCGGCCTGTGCGGGTTCGTCGGCGAGTTCATGGTGCTCCTCGGGACGTTCACCGCCGCCAAGATCTGGAAGGCCGACGGATTCCCGATGTCCGCCGGCGGCGGCGCGCCCGGGATGTTTCAGTCGCCCGCGCTGATGGCGGTGATCTCGGCGACCGCGGTCATCCTGGCCGCGATGTACTTGCTGACCATGTATCAGAAGGTCTTCTTCGGACCGCTCGACAACCCGAAGAACAAGGATCCTCACGTCAAGGACATCCACGGCGTCGAGTGCTGGGTGTTCGGTACGATCATCGTGGCGGCACTCGTGATGGGCATCTGGCCGCAGCCGATCTTGAGCCGCACCGAGGCGTCGGTGCAGTCGTTCATGACCTCGTATCGGAACCGCCTGTTTGACGCCAACAAGAACCCGGAAGCAGCGGCACATTTCTTCCCGGCGCTGCCTGCGGCGGCTGCGAAGCCCGAAAAGACCGCCATGAATGCGCCCGCGGCAGGCGCTGCGGAGGCTCGCCGATGACCTTCGACCTCGCTCAACTGTCGGCGCTGGTGCCGCTTCTGATCCTGGTGGGGATGGGATGTTTCGTCATTCTGGCCGAGACGTTCGCGCGGCCCGAGGGCCGGGTCGGTCTGATGTGGCTGGCCGCGATGGGCTGCCTGGCGGCGGGCGGCGCGCTGGTCATGCAGTGGGACGGCGCAGCGACGAAGGTGACCTTGTTCGAGGGCATGTGGATCGTCGACCGCATGTCGCTGTTCCTGGATTTCCTGTTCGTTGCGACGGCGTTCGTCACCTTGCTGGTGTCGCAGCCATTCATGCGCGAGCACGGCTTCGAGTTCGGCGAGTACTACGGCCTCGTGCTGCTCGGCACGGCGGGCATGGTGATGGTGGTACACGCCGATCACCTGATGTCGCTGCTCATCGGCATCGAGACGATGTCGCTCGCCGCGTACGTGCTCACCGGCTGCTGGCGCCGCAACCGCAACAGCTCCGAGGGCGCGATGAAGTACTACCTCATGGGCGCGTTCGCGACCGGGTTCCTGGTGTACGGCATGGCGCTGCTGTACGGCGCGTCGGGTGGCCAGCTGACCTTCGCGGGCCTGGCGGCGAAGGCGACCGACGGTGCCAAGGATCCGCTGTTCATGATCGGCGTCTACTTCATCTTGTCGGCGCTGGTGTTCAAGGTCGCAGCCGTGCCGTTTCACATGTGGGTGCCCGATGCGTACGAAGGTGCGCCCGCGCCTGCAACCGGTTTCATGGCCGCGGGGGTCAAGGCGGCCGGGTTCGGTGCGCTCTTGCGTTTCTCAGCCACGGTTTTTGTTCCCGACACGGGTGCTGATCGAGCCGGCTGGGTTGAAATCCTGTCATGCATCGCGATCGCCACCATGACGCTCGGCAACCTGGCTGCCGTGCGCCAGGACAACATCAAGCGGATGTTGGCGTACTCGTCCATCGCTCACGCGGGGTACCTGCTGATCGGCGTCGTCGCCATCGGCCTTGGGGTCAAGGACGCCGAGCCCGCCGTCCTGTTCTATCTGGTCGCTTACACGTTCACGACGCTGGGCACCTTCGCCGTGGTGGCGTGGGTGGGCCGCCGCAACGACGAGCGCCTGCTGGTCGACGAATGGGCGGGCCTTGGTCAGGCGCGGCCGGCGCTCGCGCTGGCGATGACCCTGTTCCTGCTGTCGCTCGGTGGGGTGCCGCCGACGGGAGGATTCTTCGGCAAGTTCTACCTGTTCCGCGCCGCGATGGAGAACGACCGCTTGCTGCCGCTGATCATCATCGGCGTGCTCAACAGCGTGGTCAGCGTCTACTACTACCTGCGCATTGTCGTGGCCATGTACTTCAAGGATCCGAT
>CAYSKR010000117.1:0-3542 GCA_964431675.1 uncultured Myxococcales bacterium | reverse complement strand
TCGGTACGCCAAAGACCCAAACTTTCGTGACCTGGTGCTGTTCCACGAATACTTCGATGCCGAGAGCGGTCGCGGCCTGGGCGCCAGCCATCAGACCGGCTGGACCGCCCTGGTCGTGCGCTTCCTCGAGGACACCGCGCGAAAACAGCGTTGACCCTGCCGCCGCCGCATAATGACCGACACCATGTCTAGTCGGCGGTGTCGGCATCGGCAGCGGCAGCGTCGGCTGATCCGGGCGGCATGGGCGGCATGGGCGGCATGGGCGGCATGACGACCGGCTCACTCTCCGGCTTGTACGTCCCCTTGACCAGGATGGTCCGCAGGACGGTCTGGTCCGGCTTGATGTCGAGCATTTCTGATTCGCCATGCGCCAGTTCCCTGGACTGGGTGGAAACCAGACCGATCATCGTGACGATGAACTTTAGCGACCCACTCTTGGCCCGGGTGGTGTATTCGAAGCGTCCAAAATCATGACGCCGCGGGCAGGTTTTCAGCTCCACCGTGGCAGTTTGTGAACCCTCGACCCGAACGCCACAACCCGCGACGCGCAGGAGCAGATCCTCACTGACGGTGGCCATGTCAAGCTTCACCGTCATGTTGAAGTAGGCGTACGTCGTCGCCTGCTCGCAGCCGGTGACAACGAGCGCAAAGATCCCCCAAACCATGGCGGCTCGCGAACATGAAGATGCGAACAAGTTCACTGTCGCCCATCGCCAAAACAAGCCAGGACTCCTGGATTGCAGGGCCGCGGCGGCTGCTCGGACGATTTGATCACCACGGCACCGAAGACCACCGTGCCAACGACCAGCGCGCCAGTCAGCGTCCAGAACCACCACGTCTTCCAGGCTGGTGTGTCATCTTCGCGCAACAGCTTGGCGCGCTTGACCTGCTGCCGTTCCGGCCGCTTGAGCGTGGGAACGGTGGGTTCGTCGAGATCGGCCTGGGCCAGCAACGCCGCGAATCCGGCTTGCCCAAGCCTGGGCACGCCCGCGCTGCCGCCCGCCCAGGCAATCCTAGACTGCAGGAGCAGGAGTGGCAGACACCAGGCGAAAATCCATCGCCCAAATTTTCCTCTCATCGCGGCGCAACATTACGCCAGTCGGTGTACGTTCGCTAATTCTTTGGCCGGGAGATCAACTTCCTCACAGGGCGGTCCGGTGCGCCTCGAACCCGGGCAAGAGAGCGGCCAGCATCCTGCGCAGCTCCACGACAGGCAACTGCCCAGACGCCGCGGATCTATCGATGAATCCGTACGCAAGGGCCGATCCGACCGCAGGCAAAAACAAGCGCAAGGGTTGACCAAGGGTTCCCATCCCGATCACCGCGAGGCGACCATCGCCGCCCGCCTGAGCCAGAACCTCAATCAGGATCTGCACGTCGCCCAGCGCGGCCGCACTCGTGGCGATCTTGATCAAGTCGCCGCCCATCGCCCTGCCCCGTTGCGCCAGCGCAAGCAATCGATCCACCGGCGGAGTGCCGTGGAAATCGTGGAACGACAGGATGACCTTCTTGCCTGCGCTGTGCGCCGCCCGAACCAGGTCCGCCGCGATCAATTCCTGGAGCTCGACGTCAATCCACGATGCGATGAGAAGCGCACGCTCGTAGATCGACCGACGCTCTGCTTCGGTTCCCCGCCACGCGCCGCCCTCGGCTGCAGCGCGCACCGTCACCAGCGTCGGTGTGCCCCTGCTTTCCAGTTCGCGGCAAGCATCCAGGCAACGTGCAGCGTCAGCCGGTGTCATTCCGTCAAGCCGGGCCTCAACCACGTCGACGGAGGAAAGTTCGCCTGAGCCAGGGGCGGTCAGAGCGCAAAGCGCGTCCGCGCCGCTGACGGTTCCGACCACGATCGGCATGCGCCCGGCCTTCCGCGTTCCATCGGCCCCACTCAAGACAAACTCACTTGTACCGGAGGTCGGACTTGAACCGACAAGCCCTTTCGAGCGGCGGATTTTGAGTCCGCTGCGTATACCATTTCGCCACTCCGGCTCCCGGGACGGTAACATACACGAGAACGAGCCGCGTGGCATGCCCGCGGCAGGGCTCTCGCTCCGGGCATTCTGCTTGCGCAAGATCTCAACCCAGCCGGGCCTGATGGTCCTGGAGCCAATCTCGAAACCACGTGTCCTCGGCGCGCGTCTTGGGTAGGACGGTGACGAAGCACCCGCCGCGGCCGGCGATGTGCGCCATCTGCTCCTTGGTGCACAGCTTGCTATCCGCGCAATACAGGAACGTGGGGCTGCCGACGATGCGGCAGAGCGTGTCCCAGGTCTCGATGTGGGTCTGGTCGTCAGTGGTGTTGCCGTGGTCGACGCTGCACCAGATGGGCACGCTACCATCGGCCGAGGTCGTCAGGATCCAGAGCAACTGCTTGAGGTTGGGCCGGTGGTCCTTGTTGTGTCCGAAGGTGATGCGGTGGGTCGGTTGTCCCTTGTAAGACTGACCGTGCGCGCCCGCGTACTGCCCGGTGAAGGTCACCGTCGTTGAATCGTTGTGAAGCTCCTTGAGGTCGACATCGTAGGCACGCACGGCGTGGACCACGATCTCGGTCATCATGGCCGCCCGGTTGGCGAGAAAGAGATAGTCGAGGCAGCGGCCCACGCGGTCATCATTGAGGATGCCGGTGCCTCCGAGCGGGAGGCCAAGCAGTCGCTCGTCGAAACGGCATGCCCACTCGCTCAAGCCATACAGAGGCTGGCGCGCGACCAGGATGTTGCGCAGAAGCACGCCGAGGCCCACGGCCTGCGCCAGCCTGAGTCGTTGGTCCTCGCACGGGACGAACTTCTCGAAGAAGCGGTCGAGGCGTAGCCGGTCGAGGAAGCAATTGATGATGGGCAGTGGGCCGATGGCCTTGGAGACGAGGTCGAGGTCCGGGCTCATGAGCGGCATGCTGAGAAGCGACTTGACATCACGCATGTCCTACTGTATATAAACAGAGGAGTTGCCAAGAAGAATGTCGAAAGACCGCGATGACCGCCTGCAGAAGTGCCGCAAGCGCTACTCGCAGACTACGGCCGAGCTACAGAGCCTTGGCTTCGTGTGCGTCGGTAGCTTGCAGACTCGGCGGCTCGAGTGCGGCAAGCCTGCCTGTCATTGTCACGCGGATCCGGATCACCGCCACGGGCCCTACCACTACTGGACGCGCAAGCTCCAGCAAAAGACCGTGGCCGTTCTCATCACGGAGGACGAGCTAGGACTCTACCGCGAGTGGATCGACAACAACCGCGCTCTCGAACGCGCGGTGCGCGAAATGCGCAAGATCTCGGCACGTGCCCTGGCCCTGCACGCTCCAAAGAAGAAGTCTCGATGATCGTCGCTGCCCTCAACCATCATCCCGCGCCCAGCTGCGCCGCAAAGCGTCCCTGCCGTCAATCACCACGCAATTTGGAGATTCTCGCGCAAATTCCATGACTTAAATCACTTTCCATGACTTAAATCACTCGGAAATCAGCTCGCCGAAGTGCGGAAAGTAGGATTATCCGTCCGCAGTATACCCGACTGGTGTGCTACCGTGCGGCCATGATCGAACGCCGCGCATGGAAACT
>CAYSKR010000116.1:0-8558 GCA_964431675.1 uncultured Myxococcales bacterium | reverse complement strand
GATGAGGCGCGATGGGGCGACAGGGGCGGCCCTCTGCGACCCCTCACCTTCGCCCTCACCCTTGCCTTCTCCGGCAAGGGGGGAAGGGAGAGCGGGTGCTGTCGTCCCCTCGCCGCCGAGGACCTTGACAAGCTCGTCCCGTACGATCTTTACGACGGTCTGGCCCGGTGTGAGGGAGGAAAAAACCTTCTCGCTATTGGCCTGCTGGCGGACGGCGTCGGTGAACGAACGGGCGACCTTGAAATCAACGTCGGCCTCAAGCAACGCCAGGCGCACTTCGCGGAGCGCCTCGTCGATGTCGCCCTCGGACAGTTTGCCCTTGCCGGACAGACGCCCGAAGACGCCGGTCAGCTTTTCGGTTAGTGACTCAAACATGGGTCAAGTGTCGCGCCGGAAAAGGAAACGGAGAGTGCACCGATTACGCAGGGGTCCAGTCGGGAGGCCCCTCCGCGGGCCAGCCTCCCTTCTATTTCAGTGTCATCACCCTCAAGTCCGGCGGGACCTGGAGCGGAGACGCGGTCAGGGCCTGCACGGACTTGGCGTCCCAGCCGGGGGCGGTTTCGCGCAGGACGAGGCCGCGGCCATCAGGCAGCACGTCTATGACGGCGATGTCGGTGACGATCATGCTGACGCAGCGGCGGGAGGTGAGGGGGTAGTCGCATTCCTCGACGATCTTGGCGACTTCGCCGTTCGGGAGGAGGTTTTTCACGTGGCCGGGCTGCGCGCCGCTGTTGGTGGTGATCGCCCCTCCGAGCGACCCTGCGCGAGTACCAACACCCTTACCCTCTCCCTCGCAGGGAGAGGGAAGACGGGGAGCGGGCGCTTTGGCGGTGTGTTCCATGGCGATGATGACGCGCCGGGTGTTCGTGGCGAGGTCCATAGCGCCGCCGATGCTGCCTATGCCGCGCGCCGGGATCATCCAGTTCGAGAGGTCGCCGTGGCGGGAGACCTGGAGCGCGCCCAGCACGGTCACGTCTATGTGGCCGCCGCGGATCATGGCGAAGGATTCCGCCGACGAGAAAAACGCCGCGCCCGGGATCGCGGTCACCGTCTGCTTGCCGGCGTTGATGAGATCCGCGTCAACCTCGTTGTCGGACGGAAACGGTCCGAGGCCAAGCAGTCCGTTCTCCGACTGCAAGATCACGCCCATGCCGTCAGGAATGTGGTTCGCGACCAGGGTCGGCATGCCGATCCCCAGGTTGACGTACATGCCTTCGGCCAGCTCCTGCGCGGCCCGGGCGGCGATCTGATCACGCGACAGCGCCATGGTCAGGCCACCTTGCGCACGGTGCGCTGCTCGATTGGTTTTTCGTACGCGGTGCCGTGGATGATCCGCTGCACGTAGATGCCGGGGGTGTGAATGGCGTCGGGGTCGAGCTCGCCCGGCGCGACGAGTTCCTCGACCTCCGCGATGGTGACCTCGGCTGCGGCGGCCATCATGGGCGAAAAATTCTGCGCCGTCTTGCGGTACACGAGGTTGCCGAGCGTGTCGCCTTTCCAGGCCTTGATGATGGCGACGTCGGCGCGCAGTGCCCGCTCGAGAACGTAATGCCGACCATCGAACTCGCGGACCTCTTTCCCCTCGGCCACCAGCGTGCCGTAGCCGGTTGGGGTGAAGAAGGCGGGGATCCCGGCTCCTCCGGCCCTGATGCAT
The DNA here is from genome assembly GCA_964431675.1 of uncultured Myxococcales bacterium. Classification (GTDB taxonomy): domain Bacteria; phylum Myxococcota_A; class Polyangia; order Fen-1088; family Fen-1088; genus CAYSKR01. The sequence continues at coordinate 6,904 of CAYSKR010000116.1, read as the reverse complement.
TCGGCCAGGGTGCCCTGCGGAACCAGGTCGACTTCAAGTTGCTTCGACAGGTACAGGTGTTCGAAGTGCTTGTTCTCGCCGACGTAGCTGGCGGTGATCTTGCAGATTTGACCGTTTTCGAGCAGCACACCGAGGCCCTTGCCGTCGACGCCGCAGTTGTTGGAGATGAGGTTGATCTTCGTCGTGCCCCGCGCGCGCAGGGCCCTGATGAGGTTTTCCGGATTCCCGCACAAGCCAAAGCCGCCCACCATCAAGGTGATGCCGTCTTTCACGTCGTGCAGGGCGGCCTCGGCTGATGGGTAGGTCTTGTTCATGACGCCAGCCGAGTTTGGATCCGATTGAGCGTCAGGGGAAGTGCCTCCGCAGCGGACCTGTGCGCATAATGCGCTCAGGGACTTTGACGATGGCCAAGACGACATTCACCGGCGCGGCGGTGGCCGCGTTGCTGGGCGCGGGGGCGCTGCTTGGCTGCGCGGACAACAACGGCAGCGGCGAGGCCAAGGGCAACCTCTTCATCAAGGACTGCCATATTTTTCCCGGTGGTGACGCCGAGAGCTGGGGCAGCCTCGAGCAGCCCAGGTTGTTCGACTTGCAGCCTGAATTTCTCGCCGGTCAACCCATCGAAGACATCAGCGGAGGCGTGCGTGAAAATCGCCTGGTGGTGCGCATGCAACGCACGAAGCGGCAACTCGAGGCGAACGACGTCGTCGCGTTTGACATTGTTCAGACCTACGCCGTGGCGCGCTGCCTGCGCGGGCGGATTCTTCCGAACGGTACTCCGGACTACGACCAGCGCATGTGCTACTGGGCGCCGGGCGCCACCCGCCCTCGGCTGCGCGTCGGCCTGGGCCAGGCGATAGGGGCCAACCTGATTCCGCGCGTGACCTGCAGCAAGAACGTCGTCGGCACGGCCATCTCATCGGATGGCAGGACAGGTGAAGACTGGGAGTCCTGGATCGAGTTCGATCAGTTTGGCAGGGCCGAGCAGCCTGAGAAGGTGCCGGCGCAGCGCGATGGGGTCCCGGTGGACTTCAAGGTCGAGTTCGGCGAACGCGTTCATGCGAGCGCGTTTGAAATCAAGCTCATCGACGATCGGGTCGCCAAGTCGACGCGCCTGATGACCGGGTTCTCCGAGAGCGAGATCGTAGGGAAGCTGACCGGTTGGCTGGACTTCGACCTGCAGCGCGGTCGTTCGGCCCAGCCGTTTCCATAGGGTACGGCTGCGGTCATTGGACGCATCGAGCAGCAGCCGACTTGGCTCCGCCATCGAGCCAGGCCAGCAGGGCGGCCTTTTCGCCGGGCTGCAGCTTGAATGGGTCGAGCGGCATGAAGTCGCTGGCGATGTAGGTGCGCATCAACTGCCATACTTTTCCCGTGGGGTCGCTTGGCGATTTGGCCTGCGTGTCCTCGTAGGTCAGCAGCGGCACCGGGGCACCGCCGCTCGGCGGATTCGAGTGACAGTTCTGGCAGATGTTTTTGAAGATGCGATCGACCTCACAGGGGAGGAAGCCCGTCGGCGGCACCGGCGTGGAAGAGTCGGAACGGGCGCAACCGAGTGCGGCAAGCAAGACGATCGCGTGTGGCCTGAATAACTTCATGGCAATAAGATACCCGTAAATTGGCCCTGTCGCCTCTGCCCATTGATTCGTTGTTGCCGGAAGCGACGGCTGTCCTGGCGCGCTCGCGGGCGCTGGTGATCCAGGCACCGCCCGGGTCGGGCAAGACCACGCGGGTTCCGCGGGCGATGCTTGATGCGGGCTTGGCCGCCGCTGGAGAGATCCTGGTTCTGCAGCCGCGGCGGCTTCCCGCGCGCCTGGCCGCGGCGCGGGTTGCCGAGGAGTTGGGGGAGAAGGTCGGTGAGCGCGTCGGCTACACCGTGCGTTTTGACGACGTGGCGGGTCCGCGCACGCGCGTGCGCTTCATCACCGAGGGCATCCTGTCGCGTCGGCTGATCGCCACGCCGACGCTGCCAGGCGTGTCGGCCGTGATCCTCGACGAGTTCCACGAGCGTCACCTCGACGCGGACATGGCGATTGGCCTTCTGCGTAGACTCCAGGCGGCGGGGCGACCAGATCTGCGCATCGTGGTGATGTCGGCGACGCTGGATACAAAGGCGGTGTGCGACTTCCTTGGCGGTTGCACGCTTCTGCGGGCGGAGGGTCGCGTTTTCCCGGTGCAGATCGAACACCAGGACACGCACGATGCGCGCCCACTCGCCGAACAGGTGGCGGGTGCCGTAAGAACTCTCTGCCGCGACGGGCTCGACGGGGACGTCCTGGTGTTCCTTCCGGGGGCCGCCGACATCCGGCGCGCGGGTGCCGCCCTGCAAGACGTGGCGTCCGCGCAGGATTTGCAGGTGCTCCCGCTGCACGGTGAGTTGTCTTCCGCCGAACAAGATCGCGCCGTCCGTCCGGGCAGTCGGCGCAAAGTGATTCTGTCGACGAATGTGGCCGAGACGTCGGTGACGATCGATGGCGTGGTCGCGGTGATCGATTCAGGCCTGGCGCGCATCGCCGACACGTCGCCGTGGACGCGCTTGCCGATGCTTGCGACCGGCAAGATCAGTCAGGCGGCAGCGATTCAACGTGCTGGACGCGCCGGCCGCACGAGGCCCGGGCGGGTGTTGCGTCTGTATTCGCGCCACGATTTCGAGGGTCGGCGCGCGTACGAGGTGCCGGAGATCGCGCGCCTGGATCTTGCGGGACCGGCGCTGCTGCTGGCGGCGATCGGCGTGCGTGACAGCGCAAATTTCGATTGGTTCGAATCGCCGCCACCTGGCGCGCTCGCGTCGGCGAGCGAGCTGCTGCGCCGACTTGGCGCGCTCTCTCGCGATGGTGGCGTGACGGCGATTGGGCGCGACATGCTGCGCTTTCCTCTACACCCGAGGCTCGCACGCCTGGTCGTTGACGGCTTTGCGCGCGGTGTTGCGGATCAGGCCGCCACGCTCGCGGCGCTCATCGCCGAGCGCGATATCGATGATCGGCGGCGGCCGCAGTTCGCTGGGGGACACTCCGAGGGGCGCGGACACGGCGGGTCGGATGTTCACGATGCTGATCTGCTCGAGCGGCTGGATCGCTTCTCGCAGGCGCACCGGGCGCGCTTTTCGCCCGATCGCTTGCGGGCGCTGGCGCTGGACGGACGGGCGACCGAAGCGGTGGATCGGGCGCGCCGACAGATCGCGGGGATGGCCCACCAGGACCAACGTGCTCCGTCCAATCCAGACGCCATCGACCAGGCGCTGGCGCTGGCGACGCTGGCGGGATTTCCAGATCGGGTGGCGCGGCGTCGCACTCCGGGCGGCACCGAGGTTGTATTTGCTGCTGGCGGCAGCGGTCTGCTTGGGTCGTCGCCATCGGCCGAGTGGGTTGTGGCAGTCGATGCCGAAGAGCGTGGCACCGTGGGAGCCGGGCGGAACGCGGTGTCGATCCGCCTGGCGGTCGGCATCGATGCCGAAAGCCTGCTGGAAATTTTGCCCGACGAGATCAAACAAGAAGAGCGCCTGGTGTGGAACGCGGCCGCAGGGCGCGTCGACAGGATGACACGCCTCGCTCTTGGGGTGCTGGGGTTGGAGGAAACCCGACGTCCGGCGGAAGCCAGTGCGGAGGCAAGTCGCTTGCTCGCCGAGGCCGCGCTGAACGCAGGTCCCGTTGGGTTCGCCTCAGGCGGCGCCGCTTCGGAACAGCTCGTCGCGCGATTGGAGGTGCTGCGTGCAGCGCTGCCCGAGGAGCAGATTCCGTTGCTCGACGCAGCGGCCACGCAGGCCGCGCTGGTGGCGGCTTGTGCAGGCCTGACGAGCTTTGCCGAACTGCGCGCGAGCGGTTTTTCGGGCGGGGCGGCTCTGACACCGAAACTGGAAGCCTTGCTGCGGGCACAAGCGCCCGAGCGCTTGCGTTTGCCCGGCGGGCGCGAGGTGGCTGTGAACTACGAAGCAGGCAAGCCACCGTGGATCGCGTCGCGCATGCAGGACTTCTTTGGCCTGGGGCGAAGTCCGGCCGTTGCCAGGGGCCGGGTGCCGCTGACGCTGCATTTGCTCGGTCCGCATGGGCGCGCCATGCAGGTGACGAGCGATCTGGCCAACTTCTGGCAAGAGCACTACCCGGTCCTGCGCCGCGAACTGGCGCGAAAGTATCCGCGGCATTCCTGGCCCGAGAACGGTGCCACCGCCACGCCGCCGCCGCCGCCAGCGCCGCGCCGTTCCCGATGATACAAGTCGCGCGCGGAGCCGCGCCCGCTTCGGCGGGAACCCTGCTAAATTCATCGTCGCACCGAGTGCTTGCCGCAGGTGGCCTCCCAGTCGGGCACGCCGCTGCCCGTCATCACGTAGCGCGGCAACGACGGGTCGGTTCGCGCTAGAATCGGGCGAGATGACCAACAACAGAAGACGCCTCTGTCGGCCAGCCGACCTCGCGCTTGAATGGGCGGTCGCCTGTGCCCTTGCGGTGGTGGTGCCTGGGTGTGCCACTGCAACCCTGAGCCCGAAAGAGTTCGCCCCGAGGATCGATCTGGTCCGCCGGGACGCCGACCGGCGGGTCGATGTTCTGGTCGACGGCAAGCCCTTCACCTCGTACGTCCATCTGGTGACGGCGACCACGCTGGAGGCGCCTGTCCTTTTTCCTCTGCGCACCGACCGGGGAACTCTGGTCACGCGTGGGTTTCCGTTCGAGCCGCGTCCGGGCGAGCGCATGGATCATCCCCACCACTTCGGCATGTGGCTGGCCTACGGTGACGTGGAGGGAGTCGACTTCTGGGACTCCGGCTCGCCCCCCGGATACAAGCGGCGGAAAACCAACGGCAAGATCGTACATGGGGCGATCACGAAAGCCGAGGGGGGCGCCGGTCGGGGCACGCTCGCGGTCACCGCCGACTGGATTCTCCCGGGCGACCGGAAGGCGCTGCGCGAGGAGACGGTGTACGTGTTTCACGGATCTGCGGGCCGACGCGCCGTGGATCGCGCCACCACGCTGGTGGCGGTCGACGGTCCGATCAAGTTCGGTGACACCAAGGAAGGCATGTTCGCGGTGCGCGTGACACGGGCGCTCGATCATCCGAGCAGTAAGCCAGACCTGTTCGTGGGTGCCGACGGAAAGCCCGGCAAGGAAAAGACCGTCGAGACGAGCGGTCACGGGCGATACCGCTCGAGTGAGGGTGTGGAGGGCGAAAACGTGTGGGGGACCCGGGCGCGCTGGATGATGTTGAGCGCGGATGTGAATGGTGAACCGGTCACGCTGGCGATCCTCGACCACCCGACGAACCCGGGGTACCCCACGCACTGGCACGCGCGGCCCTATGGGCTTTTCTCGGCCAACCCAATCGGCGTCAACGAGCTGACGGGTGGCAAGACGCCACCGATGGACTTCGTGATCGCCGAGGGGAAACCCGTTCGGTTCGCCTACCGCATCGTGATCCTATCTCACCTGGCCAAACCCGACGAAGCGGAGAAGGAATGGAGTCGCTTCGTGGCGGAGGTGAAGTGAGCGCGGCGGCGAGGTCAGCGTGGAGTGGTATGTTGAATTGGTTGCCATGGAATTGATCGGGCGGATCGTCAAGCTTCAGGTTCAACGCTACAGCATGAAGCAGGGGAACGATCAGCACTTCTGGTACGACACCGGATCGCTTGCTTGGGTGCCGGAACTGGAAGCCACGCCCGATGGCGCCGTTGGATTCACGGAAAGCGGCGAGGCCATCGTTGATGTGCACAACCGAAGCCATCCGCAATCCCGCCGACGTGTGGCGAACGCATTGTCGATCGGAATGACTTCGCACTACGCCGCGATGCGTGCGCGTTTCGGACCGCACGTTGTGGACGGCGTCGCCGGCGAGAATTTTCTCGTGGAAGCCGGGCGCGAGCAGACGATCGACGATGTCAAGGCAGGCCTGGTGATTGTGAATGCCGAAGGCGAGCGGGTGGATCTGGTGCGGGTGGAAATCGCCGAGCCGTGCCTGAAGTTCAGCCGCTTTGTGCTGGGCATGGCGCCGGAGGAAGCCGGCGGCCCCCACGTGACCGTTGCGCTGAAATTTCTGCGCAACGGTCGGCGCGGGTTCTATGCCACCTACGACGGACCGGCGGTTCGAGTGAAAGTCGGGGCCCAGATGTACATAAACCGGTGAGCCGTTCTCGCCAAGAAGCCCGATGATCTGACAAGATCCGCCGCGTCCGGCGCTGCAAGTCGTTGACATTTTTGTAGCGGGGGCAAGATTTGAACTTGCGGCCTTCGGGTTATGAGCTCGAATCTTTTCCTCATTGGTGAATGAGGAAATCGCTGGCGCCAGACGCCGCCGCCAGGCCCAGCGTCGCCAGGCAGGCCGGTGTCTGGTATCTTTCGAGCATGGGATCAACGCTCCGAGGGCATGTGCAGGACGGCAAGCTCGTGGTCGACGACCCCATCGATCTGCCCAACGGCACCCACGTCCAGTTGGCACTTGTCGATGAGGGAGACGACCTCGACGACGAAGATCGCGCGCGCCTCCATGCCGCAATCGAGACGTCACGTCTGGAACTTGACGCTGGCCTGGGCATTCCCGCCGAGCGGGTCATCGCGCAGCTACGTGCGTCGCGCCCTCGATGAAGGCGTTCACGGTTGTCATCTCGCCCACGGCGCAGGGGCACATCGACAAGATCACCGGCTGGTGGCGCGAAAACCGGCCGAAGAATCCCACGCTCTTCGAGGACGAGCTTGAGAAAGCCACCCAACAGCTCGCGGCGTTTTCCAACGCAGGTCTCCCGTACCGCGAGTCCGTCGGCGGGACGATCCGACGTCTGTTGCTCCGCAACTCCAGGTACTACGTCTACTGCCGCGTCTTCGACGAGCATTCGATCGTGCAGATCATGGCTGTCTGGCACGCGTCTCGTGGGCGCGGACCGCGGCTCTGAACGGCGCTCGGCGGTCAGGCGAACCCTCTCGTG
>CAYSKR010000115.1:0-7901 GCA_964431675.1 uncultured Myxococcales bacterium | reverse complement strand
TGCAATCGCGTTTTGCTTCAGGGTGCGTTCTGGGTTTCGTGCTCGGGTTGGGCGCGGCCCGCGCGCACGCGCAGATGGCGCAGGTGTCGCCGACGCGCGGCGTGCTGGTGCCAGGCGCGCCGATCGCGGGCAACGGCGAGGCGACCGCGGTTGAACTCAATCCCGGGCAGATCCCATTCGTGCAAGGGACGTCGACCGCGCTGGTGTTCAACCATTGGTCGAGCGCGATCGAACAACCCGGACGTGGCATCGGGTTCATGCTGGGCACCCCGCTGGTGTTGCTCGGGCAGCAACTTCCGCTGTCGCTGGGCCTGGGGTTGCACTGGCTAAACCGGACATGGCTTGGCGAGCCCGAGTCTGCCTTCAAGACCCAGGTGGGCGCGGCTTTTCGCCTGGGGCGCGGCCTGGGGCTGGGCGTGACGTGGGATCGCATGCTGGGCGAACGGTACGGCGGCCTCAGCAGCTTCACGTTTGGGCTGGGTGCGAGGCTGCACAACTCCGTGGCGCTCGGGCTCGCGGTGCGCGACGCACTCCGGCCGCGGGTGCGCGACGGATTCGAGCGCATCCCACGCGTCTGGGATGTGGAACTTGCGTTGCGCCCGCCGCGCAGCCACCGATTTGAGTTGGGCTTGGGACTTGCCTGGGATGACCGCGGCACGGGCGCGAGCAACGTTCGTCCGCACTTGCGCCTGCGCGGGCACGTCGGCCGTTCAACCCTGGTGTTCGCAGATCTGCACCGCGCAGGACTGGGTTCAGCCGACACGACGCCGCTGGTCGGCACCATCGGCCTGGCGGTCAGTTTCGATCACACAACCCTTGCTGGCGCCGCCGTCGGCATTGGATCGGGATCTCCGTCTGGCCATGGCGACGCCGCGGCTGGCGGTAGCTTCACGATTTCTTCGACCTACGTGCGGCAAACCGGAGTCGTGACCAGCCAGGTCATCGCGAAGGTGAAGCTTGGCGGACTGGACGATGATCGCGTTTTTGTCGAGGTGGTGCTGCGCCTGCGTCGTCTGGTCGATGACACCAGGGTAGCCGCAGTGTTGCTGCAGATCGAAAGTCTCGAACTTGGGCTCGGCCGCATCGAGGAACTGCGCGCGTTGGTGGCGGCGCTGCGCAGCAAAAAGCCAGTCTACGCCTACGTCACACATCCATCGACGCGCGAATACTACCTGGCCGCGGCGTGTGAACAGATCGCCATTCACCCTGCGGGCAGCCTGTACGTCAGCGGCCTTGCCCAGACGATCACGTTCTACAAGGGCGGCCTCGACAAGTTGGGCGTACACGTGGATCTCGTGCGCATCGCCGAATGGAAAGGCGCGATGGAGCCGTTCATCATGACGGAATCGTCAGCGCCGGTGAGGGCCAACCGCGACGCGGTTCTCGACGACGATTTCGGCCGCATCGTCACCGCGATCGCGCGCGGGCGCGCGGGCCTCGATGAGTCGAAGGTCAAGGCGCTGATCGACGAAGGTGGCCACGGCCCCGGCGAGGCCAGGCGGAAGCACCTCGTGGACGCCATCGTCGACGAGGAGGGCATCGAGGCCTTCGCGCAGGGTGCCTTCGGACGCAAATTGGCGGTGCGCGATCTCGACAACACCTCGTTCGCGCGCTCGTGGTGGCGGCCCGGGCGCGTCGCGGTGATTATGATCGACGGGACCATCGCCGATGGCGGCGGCCCGTCGTCGCCGTTGCCGCAGGCGAGCGTCGCGTGGGTGGATGGCGTCGTCGACGCGTTGACGGAGGTGCGCAACGACTCGTCGGTGCGCGCGGTCGTCCTGCGCGTGAACTCTCCCGGCGGCACCGCATTCGGGTCGGATCGCATCGCGCGCGAAATCGTGCGCCTGCGCAAGGCGGGCAAGCCGGTGATCGCGTCCATGGGCGACGTCGCAGCCTCGGGTGGTTACTACGTCTCGGCTCCGGCCGATGACATCTTCGCCGAGCCGTCGACGCTGACCGGATCCATCGGCATCTTCTCGTACAAGGCCGACGTGCAGGGCTTGATGGCAAAGATCGGCCTGTCGTCCGAAACGCAGAAGCGCGGCGCGCTCGCGGATCAATTCTCGTTGTTCCGGCCGTGGACGGACGTCGAGCGCGAGCAGGTGCGCGCCAAGCTCCAGGGCATGTACGACCTGTTTCTCGACACGGTCGCGCAGGGCCGCGCCACTGCGGGCGTCACGCGCGCGCGCGCCGACGAGCTTGGACGCGGCCGCATCTGGACCGGCGCCGAGGCGAAGGGGCAGGGCCTTGTCGACAAGATCGGCGGGCTGTCGGACGCGATCGACGAAGCGGCGCGTCGTTCCGGTGTGTTGGTGGGGCAGGGCGGGTTGCCGGATCTGGTGGTGCTGCCCAAAAAACCACCGTCCGGGTTGCGGGCGGTGCTTGGCGTCAGCGCCCAGATCGAACTTGACGCGCTGGCGAAGCTCGGCACCCCCGCCGCGCGCTTGCTGGTGCCGATGCTGCTCGAAGGCGGCACCGGCATCCAGGCCCGCCTGCCGTTCGACATCGAGATCCGGTAGCGGGCGGGCGACCGCTACGGTGGCGTCATACCCAGGTGAATCGCAAGCGCCGTGTCAAGCGCGCGCATGGCGTCAACGGCAGCTCGCCCGGCGCGCGAGACGACGCGCCCTCGATCGTAGGTCATCACCATGGAAGCGTTCGCAACGCGCGCATCCGTGAGATTTGATCGCGGGCGGCGCAGATCCACGGCGAAAGTTCGGCGGGATCGCTCGGCGGTGTATTGCTGCGTTGGAACCACGGTGACCGCCTGCCCGAAGCGGTTCGCGATGTCGTTGGATACGACCACGCACGTTCGCGTCTTTCGCGGCGCGACGCCCACTGACGGATCGCAGTCGATCCACAGGATGTCACCGCGTCGAAAATCGAGGTTCTCAGTCCTTTTCATTTTCGCCGAGTAGTGCGAGTTGACCTTGCTCGAGGTCGGCCAGGATCTCTTGCGCATCGGCCCGGCCACCGCTGTAGTCGGTCGCCAGTTTTCGCGTCCGTTCGACCGCCTCCTGTCGTACCAGCCCTTCGCGCAAAATCTGCCGGGCCATGGCCGCGAGAGGCGAGCCGTTGCGACGCGCGTGCCTGTCGAGCCGCATCATCGTGATGACACGCAGTATAGCGCGTCTCTGTTGGGGAGCAGGACTTCCATGGTGACCATGAGGGGATGGGTAAGGTGGCCGGGATCTTGCCCGGAATCGCAAGCCGAGGCATTGTACGCGGCGATGGCCACCTCGCGTTTTCTCGTCCTGTCATTGACTGTGCTTGCGCCGCTGTCGGTCGGTCTGATGGCGTGCGGGCCGTCCATCAACCAGGCTGCCAAGACCGACATCGATCGCCAGGTCGGTGCATTGCAGGCGTCGGGGAAAAGCTTCAAACCCCCGGTCGGCTTCGACCCCATGCCCCTGGCCGTGGGGCAGTGGGTCCAGTACAAGTCGATCGATGAGGACGGCAAGCCTTCGATCACCACGCACAAGATCGTGGGACAAAAAGGCGATGCCTACTGGTTCGAGACAACCAGCAAGACCTACTACGGTGAGAACTCGACCGCGTTTCTGATGCGCATGGGAGATCGCCGCAATCCGGAAACCATCGACGTCATGGATATCTGGATCAGGAATCCCGACGGCACGGAGATGCAGTATCCGCCTGGGTTGGTCAACCTGATGATGAAGTCCATGTTCGGCGGCAGCATGAGCATGTTGTCCGTCAACTGGGACAACAAGCCTCAGGAGGATGTCTCGGTCACCGCGGGCAGTTTTTCCCGTTGCTACAAGGCGCGGGCCACGGCCTCGATCCTGGGCGTCAGCGCGACCACGGATACCTGGGGACACTCATCGGTGCCCATCTCCGGAACCGTCAAGTCGCTTGGCGTCGACAGGAAGCTGTCGATGGACCTCATCGATTTTGGCGAGCGCGGTGCCCGCAGCGTCTTCTCGAAACTCTGAGCCTCGGGCCCGTTCCAGCCGCAAGGCTCCGGTAGCGGTGATGGCAAGGGCGTTGCTGGCGTGCCAGCGGCTCTTGGAAGCGAGCGACCGGATCGGTCGTGGTCGCTGCGGTCGCCCTCCGTGCTACAAAGGGCGGCGTGGATTTGGAGTTGACGCCTGAGCAGACGCTGCTGCGCGACACGGTGCGTGAGTTTGCAACTCGCGAGGTTTTGCCCAAGGCGGCCGAGATCGACCGGCAGCACCGGTTTCCGAAGGAGATCGTGGCGCGCATGGCCGAGCTTGGCCTGTTTGGCATCGCGGTGCCGCAAGAATTCGGCGGCGCCGGCATGGATCACCTCAGTTACGCCATGGCGATCGAGGAGATCTCGCGCGCGTGCGCGTCGTGCGGCGTCATCCTGTCGGTGCAGAATTCCCTCGTGTGCGATCCGATCTTGCACCACGGCACACCCGCCCAGAAGGCCCAGTGGCTGCCCGGGCTCGCCTCTGGCAAGGCCATCGGTTGTTTCGCGCTGTCCGAGCCCGACGCGGGATCGGATGCCGCCGCACAGAAGACCACCGCGGTGTACACCGACAGCGGCTATGTGCTCAGCGGCACCAAGAACTTCATCACCAACGGACCGGTGTCCGAGCTCGTCGTGCTGTTCGCGATGACTGACCCCGCGAAGGGGACCAGGGGCATCTCGACGTTTCTCTTGCCGTCCAAGACCCCAGGCGTTTCCTTCGGTCCCCCCGACGACAAGCTTGGCATTCGCGGCGCACTCTCGTCGCAGATTTTTCTCACCGACTGCGTGTTGCCCACCGACGCGCGTCTTGGTGCCGAGGGCGAGGGCTTCAAGATCGCAATGCAAGCACTTGACGGCGGTCGCATCGGCATCGCCGCTCAGGCCGTTGGCATTGCGCGGGCTGCGTTCGAGGACGCCACCCGCTACGCGGTGCAACGCAAGACGTTTGGCCAGGCCATCGCGCAGCACCAGGCGATCCAGTTCAAGTTGGCCGACATGTGCACCGAGATCGATGCCGCGCGCTTGCTGGTGTGGCGCGCCGCGACCCGGTGCGACGAGGGCGCTCGCTGCACGGTGGAAGCGGCGATGGCCAAGGTGTTCGCGTCCGAGGTGGCCAACCGCGCCGCGAAAGAGGCGGTGCAAATCTTCGGCGGCTACGGCTATCTGACCGATTTTCCCGTCGAGCGCCATTTCCGCGACGCAAAAATCACCGAGATTTACGAGGGCACGAGCGAGATCCAGCGCCTGGTGATTGCGTCCCACCTGCTAAAGGACTAAGACAGAACGGGTCGGGAGGGGACGCGATGCACACCAAACCGCTGCTCTGGTTTTTTCTCGTGGGTGTTCTGGCGCAGGCCTGCGGATCGGGATCGTCGAACGCGCCACGCGAGGAAACCTACCGGGTCATCAAGCCGAACGAGAAAGCCGCGCAGATGAGTGGTATCTCGCTCGACAAGGAAGCCGAGATTCAACTGCTGTTGCAGCAGCGCGAGACGAGCACGCGCAAGTGTTACCAGGACGTCATGAACGAGAAAAACGACCGCAAGTTTCAGGGCACCGTGAAGGTGCTGGTCAGCCTGGATACCGGCGGCCGGGCCAGCGCGGTCAAGATCCTGGGCGGCACTCTGGGCAACAAGGACGTCGAGGATTGCCTGGTCGCGACGCTCAAGGGGTTCGAGTATCCCCAGCTTTCGCAGCCGGGCGACGCGCAATACGAATTCAAGTTCAGGCCCGCGTACTAACCCGCGCGCATTCGTCCGGGTCGTCTTGTGCCGCATGAGAATACGCACGCAGATCTCGCGGATCGTCGTCGGCGTGTCCGTGCTCACCCTTGGCTGCGGTGGCGAAGCGCCGACGCGCCGAACCCCGCGCGCAATGCCCGCGCCAGTCGTTGCAGAACCCGCGGCGGCACCTGCGATCCCTCGCCCGGGAACCACTGCCCCGTCGACCGGCGGCGACCAAGACGACGTCAAGATGAGCTTCGAGCGTGGCTACCTGTCCGACAACGACGTGTACGACGCGCTCGAGCGGCATCAGGGCAGCCTGGCGGCCTGTTACGAACGTGCGGGCGATGCGCGCAAATACGTCGCTGGCGATGTCGTCCTGCGTTTTTTCGTCGGCGCCACTGGCCGCGTTGCCGATGTCCTGGTCGTCGGCAGTACGCTCGGCCACTACGCGGTCGAACGTTGTTTGGTGGTCGAGGGACGCAACATCCTTTTCAAGCCGCCCGGTGGATCTAAAGACACCGAGTTCGAATACTCGCTGAAATTCAGATCGAGTGGCGAGATCCCGGTCGTTGAATCGGACGCGCAGGTGATGGCGAAGGACGTCGGTGCCCAGTCCTCGCAACTGCATACCTGCGGGTGGCTTGGTGCCACGCCAGTGCGTGCCGTCGCTTACGTCAAGCCGGGCGGGACGGTTGCCTCGGTCGGTCTGGCTTCGGCGGGTCCGCTCAATCCCGAGGTGGCGATGTGCATGATCGAGCAGATCCGCACCTGGAAACTGCCCGATGATCGGACGCACATCGTGCGCACGACCTTCCCCCTCGCCGCCACGGCGGGGTCGTCGAAGGCGCGATCAGAATCCCGGCGCTCGTCGCGGCGCGGTCGTCGGTGAAGCAGTGGGCTCAACATGACCACCGTCTTTGCACCCGAGACGTGGGAAACCTGGCCACGCAATACGTGTCAAGCTCTATCGGCCTGCATAGACTGCTCGGGCGTCGGTCAGCAGGAGATCTCGAAACCATCGGTGCGGCAGACTCTGGTCGGTGCTTTCGTGCCAGTAAAGCCCCAGCGAAAAGCTGCCCGTCGGAACCGGACAGGGCCACACCCGTAGCGGCTTTTTTCCGCGCGCCTGCCGGGCCACCTGACGCGGCAGCACGGACAGGTAGTCGGTACGGGCGATGATGTCGAGCGCCACCTGGATGTGTGGCGTCGCCAGCACCGACTGCGGCGCAAGCCCCCGCCTGTGCATCGCCTCGTGGAGGTGGCTGGCCCACGGTCCCTGCGGCGTCACCACCACTTGCCGGCAAGCCGCGAAACGCTCGAGGGTCAGTTCCGTCCGCACGATCGGATGATCGCGCCGCGCCACACACACGTACGTGTCGTTGACGAATGTCTCGCAGTGCATGCCGGGCAGAGTGGTCGGGCTTAGAAAGATCGCCGCGTCCACCGCTCCGCGGGGAATGTCATCTGCGAGGACGTGTTCGCCGACAGGGCTGGCCTGCAATTGCACGCCCGGAGCTTCCCGTTCGATTCGCGCGACCAGGCGCGGCAAGAGCGCCAGGTGCCAGTAATCGCTGAAGGCCACGCGCAGCGTCGTGCGCGCCGTCGCTGGATCAAAGGCGAGGCCGATGTCCACGGAGGACTGCAAGTCGGCGAGTGCCCGAGCGAGCGCCGGCCGCAGCAACAGGGCGCGTGGGGTCGGGACAAGGTTGCGCCCGCTCCGGACAAACAAGGGATCGCCGAAGGAACGACGCAACCGACCCAGGGCGTTGCTCATCGCCGGCTGAGTGATGCCGGCCTGCGCTGCCGCCCGGGTGACGCTCCCGGTGGCGAGCAGGGAGTCGAGGACCGCCAGCAGGTTCAGGTCGATGTTTTTTATATTCACAGCGCGAATGATCGATCATTCAAAACAAAATTGTAACTTATCAATCGCGCCTGCCGTATACCGCGCAACAGGAGGTTTGCGATGCACATGAACAACAGCTCTGAACAACGATTGAATCGACTAAATCTTGGTCTGGCGGCGTTGGCCGTTCTTTTCCTAACCGCAACCGCGTGCGGAGGCGACAACGCGACGATGCGTGGTTCGGGCGGCGCGGGGGGCTCTGCCCCGACGCCACCGTCTACCCAGACGCCACCGATGGGAGCTCAGCTTGGTGCATGGCTTCAGTCGGGGCAGTACAAGCAGTGGCGCTGCGAGCCTGCGGCGCACGCCCAGCGTT
>CAYSKR010000114.1:0-21313 GCA_964431675.1 uncultured Myxococcales bacterium | reverse complement strand
GCGGAAGCTCTACGACAAGGACGCCCGGCCGGGTTACGAATGTACGGGAACGGGAGGCATCAGCACCGGCGGCATCGTGAGTGTCGCTGGTTTCGGGGCAAACGCTGCGGGGAAAGACACCGGAAAGGTCTTCCCCGGAAGCTCCGCCGTGTTCGTGCCGGCCGGATCTTCGCTCGTGCTGCAGATTCACTACGTCGTGCGCAACATCGTCAAGGAGGACCGCTCGGGGGTGCGTCTCTGGTTCGCGAAGGGGGATGAGATCAAAGGACTGCGACCGACGGTCGAAAGGACGTTGGGAGCGCCGAGCGAGATTCCGTGCCCGAGCGGCGTGAGCAAAGATCCGAACAATCCGTGCAGCCGCGCGTACGCGCTCTCGCACCTGCAGAACGAGCCCAATCAGACACTCGATTCTCTGATCTTGCGCAACGACATCATGCTGGCAAAGTGCGGCATGACGATCGACCAGCACTACGCAAAGCTCAAGTTCTCTGCTGCGGATGACTCGCACTTCCTCGTCCCGACCTCATGCGAGTTCCCCTTCCCGCACGACGGGATCATCCGTCTTTTGGCCAGCCACATGCACACGCGCGGTGCTTCGGCGCGCATCGAGCTGCAGAAACCCGACGGCACATGGGACATCCTGCTCGACATTCCCAAGTGGCGCTGGGCCTGGGAGGCGAACTATGGGCTCGCCACCGGCGTCCCGGTGAAGGCGGGGCAGAAGCTGCGCGTCGCTTGCGAGCACGACAACGGCACCGCCAACCAGTGGTCGATGGCCACCGGCCAGCCGGGACACGACGGCCCCGCGCAACCACCGCTGCAGCCTCCGCGCTACATCGTCTCCGCCCCCGAGTTCGACCTCGATATGTGTACCGGAATCCTGACCACCGAACGTACATCGTACAAAGATGCGACGTACCCGAGCATCTGCCACGAGGCGCAGGTGATCTTCGACGAGGCCTGCCCCAACCAGACGCTCGACTTCAGTGCGCAGGGATGTACCGGCGCAAGAGAACGCCTCGCCGTCCGACTGATCCAGACACCCGTCGCGCTGGTGAAGCCCTTCTGGTGCGCGCCGCAGGGGCCTAGCTCCACCGTGGGTGCCACCTGCAATCTGCTCATGAATTGCGGCATCGCGTGTGCAGCGACGACAGGCATCGGCGCTGGAATTACCCCGGACTGCAGCGACAAGTGCAAAACAAACGTCAACGCCAACAAGTCCACGGTCCCTCCCGAGGCGCCAAGCCCTCAGGCGAAACACCGTTTCGACTACCTCGCGGCATGCGCCAACACGAGCTGCCTCATGAAGACGACGTGGCAGGAGTTCTCGAAGTGCATGTCCATCTCTTGCACCGATCTCGTGGATGCCTGCTACCCGAAGGGGTGACAGGTTGTTGGTACCGGGCCGGCGTCTACGCGATCAACGCGGCGCCGGGGCCTGGACTTGCGATCACAGTCGACAGAACGCCGGGGACCTGGCGCAGGGCCGCGTCGACGGCTGGGGCATCATTGGCCGCGCAAAGCACCTTGACGTGCGGCCCGGCGTCGATGGTGAAGAAGCAACGCACGCCGCGCGCGCGCAATTGGCCCACGGCGTCCATGGCTGCCATGGTTGCTGCGTTCCAGTAGACGATGGGAGGATCGGCGGCCATCGCGCACGCATGCATGCGCAGGGCGCTGCGCTCGGCGACGACGCCGAGTTGATCGAGATCACGAGCCAGGACGGCGGCCCGCGCCTCGCCCATGTCGCGATCGTGGGCCGCAATCCATGCTGCATAATAAGGAGACGTCCGCGAGGTTCGCTCCATCGCCGCGGTGGAGCCGATGGCCTTCGGGCCCCAGGCCGCGAGCGCGACCACGAGACGGACATCCCACGCCGCCGCGTCCAGCAGTGGGCGCGCCATGGCGTCGCTGCCGTCGGGCAACGTGCCTGCGTCCATCCGGGCGAAGCCGCCGAAGATCGAACGGGCCGCCGAGCCAGAACCGCGGCGGGCGAGGGCGGAGCGCTCGCTGTCGTTCAACGAAAGGCCGGCGGCAGCGGTGGCGGCGACGGTTAGCGCGGCAAATCCTGAGGCCGACGACGCAAGGCCCGCAGCCGTTGGAACCGTGTTGGTGGTGGTGACCAGCGCGGGGAGGGACAGGCCGGCTCTGGCGCGCACGAGATCCAGAAAAGCGCTGACCCGGCCAGCGAAAAGGGCGTCGGCGGGTGCTCCGTCGAACAGAACGAGATCTTTGCGGTCCGGTCCGCCTGCGTCCGCGGCAAATCGCACCGTGGTGTCACTACCCAGCTCGGCGAGCGTCAGCGACAAGCTGCCAGTCACCGGCAGATTGAGCGCGGCGTCGCGCTTGCCCCAGTACTTCACCAGCGCGATGTTCGTACCGGCGCGGGCCCTCGACTGCATGGCTTCAAAGTACCACTTCACGCGTCGGCGCGCGGGCGACCGATCGACGTGACGAAGCCGTCCTTGCCATCGCGACGCCATTGTGCCAGGACGTCGCCTTCGCGGCCTGGGGCCAGTGCGATGATCGCGCCACCACCGCCGGCACCCGTCAGCTTGGCACCAAGAGCGCCCGCAGCCTGGGCACCTGCCACCATGTTTTCGATTTCATGGGTGCTGATTTGCAGGCCAACCAGGAATCCGTGCGCGATGTTGAGCAGTTTCCCGAGTCCTGCGATGTCGCCTTGCTTGAGCGCATACGCGGTGGCATCGGCAACCTCACCCAGGGCTCGAATCAGCCCGGGTGCTCTGCCGCCCTTCGCCAAGAGGGCAGTGACCGTGGCCACCTGGGCGGCGGTGTCGCGCGGGCGACCGGTCAATCCGACGCAGATGTCGAAGCCTTGTGCGATTGGCAGCGGCTGCCACCCCTTCGCCTTGGTGAATCGGCCAATCTTGCCGGACGACGCGGCGGCGGCGTCGATGCCCGAGGCAGATGTGTGAAAGACCTCCTCGGCAAGTGCGACCGCATCGGCCACATCCGTGGCGCTGGCCTTGACCTGCCCAGCCGCAGCGCGGGCCACTGCCACCGACAGTGCGGCCGAGCTGCCGAGTCCCGCGCGCGCAGGGATCGCAGCGTCGGCCTCGAAATCAAAACCGCGTGCGCCGAGGCGATCAAGCAGGCGCATGAGGGCCTTGCCCACGGTGGTGCTGTCGCCGACCTGCGCTTGCAAGCCCCACGCGGGCACGGTCAGGTGGCCGTTGCCGGGCGTCGCACGGACGGTGATGCCCACCGCGAGGCCGGCCGCCACCGCAGGCTGTCCATGCACCACGGCGTGCTCACCCACCAGGATGATCTTGCCGTGGCCAAATCCGGTGCTCATGTCGGCGCTTGCTCGAGCCACTCGCGCAGTTCGCCGGTGATGACCCTCGGCACGGTCGCCAGCTCGGACGAACGGCGGCAACCCGTCAACAGGCACGCGGTGCGAATCCCGTCGATGACTTGCTGCAAGCATCGCCGCGCGCCCTCCTGTCCCCCGGCGCGCTCTGCCTGCAACACCGGCTGGGCCATGCCGACGACGTCGGCACCAAGCGCCAGCGCCCGCGCGGCGTCGAGTCCGGAACGGATTCCGCCCGACGCGATGATCTGCAGACCCAGGCGGCCCGCTGCCCGCGCGCGCGCGACCCATGCCACGGCCGCAGCGGTCGGGATGCCCCAGTCCCAGAATTCGCGCCCGCGCTCGGCCACGGCACCGTCCGAGCGCTGCGATTCGACCGCGATCCACGAAGTGCCCCCGGCACCCGACACGTCCACGGCCCCGGCACCCGCTGCGTCGATTTCGCGCGCCACCGCGGTCGAGACCCCACAGCCCGTTTCTTTCACGATCAGCGGCACGGACAGCTCGCTCGACAGTCGGCGAATCGTCGCGCGCCCGCCGCGAAAATCGCGATCGCCCGAGGCCTGAGCCAGCTCCTGGCCAGCGTTGAGGTGAACGCACAGGGCGTCCGCGCCGGTGCGCGCGATCGCTTCGCGTACGGCGGAGGTGGTCATCGCGCCGAGTTGCACGACGCCGAAGTTGGCCAACAAGAACACCGAGGGCGCAACCGTGCGGACGTCGTAGGTTGACGCGACCTCGGGGCGCTCCAGCATCGCGCGCATGCTGCCGAGCCCGAACGGCAGCCCGAGGGACTGCGCGGCAACTGCGAGGTTGCGGTTGATGGCCGCGGCTTCGGCGGTCCCGCCAGTCATGCCCGTCACCATCAACGGTGCGCTGATCGATCGGCCAAGCAGGCGCGTCGTCAGGTCGACCTCCGACAGCGCGATCTCAGGCAACGCCCGATGCAACAGATGGACGTTGTCGAGCAGGGTGGGGCGATGGAACGCACCGACGCCTGATGCCGCGATGGCGAGGTGATCGGCCTTGCGCTTGACGATGTCGTTGTCAGCCACGGATCCTTGTACCTTGCCACGGCGCGCACTTTCTTGCGCCGATCCTGAACATGCGTGTAGTCTCCGGATCCAATGCAAGAGACCATGTTTGCGGTCTGGGCGCTGGGGTTTCTGGTGATTGGCGTGGCGCTGGGATGGGCGCTTGGCGCCGCCCGAACGCGCGCCGGGAAGGCGGCAGCGCAGGCCGACCTCGACCAGAATCGCCGTTCAATCGAAGCCGTGCTCAATCCGGTCAAGGAATCCCTCGACAAGGTGGACGGCAAGATCCACGAACTTGAGCGCGAGCGTGGCCAGGCGATGGGCCGTCTGTCGGAGCAGCTGCGCACGCTGGCGACGGCGCATGATCGCTTGTCGACGGAAACCGGGAAGCTGTCGGGTGCGCTGCGGGCACCGGCGGTGCGCGGCCGGTGGGGCGAAATTCAACTGCGCCGTGCGGTGGAACTTGCAGGAATGAAGGAACACTGTGATTTCGAGGAGCAGGTCACGCTGCCCGCCACCGACGACAATGTGCGCCGTCGTCCGGACATGGTGGTGCGCCTGCCGGGCGATCGGCACGTGATCGTTGATTCGAAGGTGCCGCTTGAAGCGTACCTGGACGCGACGCAGGCATCGAGCGACGAAGAGCGGCGCGAGCGGCTGCTGGCGCACGCGGCGCAGGTCCGAGCGCACGCGCAGAAATTGGGCGCCAAGGCGTACTGGTCCGAGTTGCCCGGGACGCCGGAGTTTGTCGTCATGTTCCTGCCCAGCGACGCGATCTACGCCGCCGCGCTCGAGGCTGCGCCCACCTTGATCGAGGACGCGATGGCCAAGCGGGTGCTCCTGGCCACGCCGACCACGTTGATCGCCCTGCTGGCGGCCGTGCACTACGGATGGCGCGAGGAACGCATCGCCGACAACGCGCAGAAGGTCAGCGAGCTCGGGCGCAAACTGCACGAGCGGGTGGCCACCCTGGTCGAGCACTGGGCGCGCCTGGGCACGGCGCTTGGCAAGGCGACCGAACACTACAACGCGGCGGCCTCATCCTTTGAAAGCAGGGTTGTTCCTGCGGCGCGGCGGCTCGAAGAGCTGGGCGCGGGGAGCGCAAAGGCGGTGATTTCACTACCCCGGCTCGACGTGCGCCCATGCCTGGTGACGGCGCCGGGCGAATCCGACGAGCCGGGAGCGGCAACGCCCGCCATGCGCGGCTAGCCCGCTTCCAGGGACGTCGGCCCTGGGTAGCGGATTCCCGGCTTACTCGCTGCGGCCCAGGATGTCGTCGCTGTACAAGGCGAAGATTGCCGCGCCAATCGCGGTCAGGGCGCCTCCGGCGATGAATGCACCGTTCGCGCCGCGGGCGAGCCGTTCCTTCTGGCGGAAGTCGTTCTGCGCCGCTTCGCGGGTCTCCCCGGCGGGGTTGACCTGAGAGAGCACGCCGAGGAATCCTCCCGCGGCGAACGAAGCCGCGGCGAGGATGCTGGTCCCGATGACCGAGCGGGTGGGCCACAGTCGACGCTGCGGCAGGTTCGTCTCCGACAAGTTGATGCTCAGCTCTTGCCCGGGGCCTACATCGACCGTCGTCATCCACGAGAAGCGGTTGTCTGCTTCGACGTGTACGCGGTGCGGCCCCGGCAACAGCGTGCCCGAAATCAACGGCGTGACGCCGAGGTAGGCGTTGTCTATCGCGACCCGGGCGCTGACCAGCCCGGAACTCACTTGAATGCGCCCCGGAGCGACCTTGGGCCGGAAGAGCTCGCCCGTGGAGTCGTTGATGGCGCGAATGAGATCTTCCAGGCCTCCCTCGATGAGGCGGAACATGCGGTTCTCGACCTTGCCGCTCTCCACGTTGTTCAGCCCCAGCGTGAACAGAAACTGCTTGCCACGGGTGCCCACGCTGCCAGCGACGATGCGGCGGACGCCCAGCAACACGGCGGTGCGTCCGAGGCACGACATGTCGTCAAGGCATTCCTGCGCTTTCCACTCGGTCTCGAGCCGCAAGCGGGTGCGGAATTCTTCTTTGCCGGCAATCTCGACGCCGCCCCGGCGCGCCACTGCGGCGATGATCATCTCGGTGACGTTGTCGGCCAGATCGGTGTCGCGCTCGGACGTTGCGAGCACCAGGACCGCTATCTTTTCCTTCTGGGCGAGCGCTGGTGTCGTTGTGAACAGCCCACCAAGCAGAGTGGCACCAGCAGCCAGGAGCATGAGGATGGAGCGTTTCATGATGGACCCTTTAGTATCCGGCGAGACGCGCGCAGGTCATGGTGGTGGTGGCACACGATTTCGACTCGCACTGGGCGGGGCGCACGCATTTCTCGCCCTCGTTCAGGGGAGGGAGGCATACGCCAAGAGTGATTTCGCACCAGCCTTCCGTGGCGAAGCGATTCTTTCGACAATCCTCGTCGGCTTTGCACAGAATGGTGCATCTGCTGATCGGGCCGACGTTTCGACAGTCAAGCGACGGAAAGCATTGCTCGTTCGCCGTGCATGGGATCCCCAACTGTCCGGGCAGGCAGAACCCGAGGAGCGGATGGCAAGCATGGGGAACACCGCCGTAAGCCGGACAGGCGACACTACCGTCCTTGGCGCAAGGGAAGAAGCAGAGTTTGCCGGCGCTGGGCCGCGAGGGCAGGATCGCGCACACCTGATCGGGTAGACAGTCTTTTATTGCCTCGTCGCAAGACGATGTGTTGGTGAAGGCGCGCCCGCTCATGCAGAAGCCCCCCGGGTTGCAGAAGAAGGCCCCGTACTCGCTATCGTACTTGGCGCAGTCTTCCTGACCATTGCAGCGAACCGAACATACGTTGAAGCCCACCCTGGTCGGGATGCAGTCGCCAAACAAACAATCGAGGCGCGAGCGGCAACGCAGGCCCAGCAGACCCGGGATGCAGATGTTGGCGGCTTTCGGGCCGTAGTTTTCCGAGTAGCAGAAGTAGTTGGGCGGGCAGTTTTTGTTCGAATCGCAGTTGGGCACGCAGATGTCCGACGGTCGCGACTCGGGAGCGATAATGTCGCGCAGGCACGTTTCTCCGGGCGAACATGACGTTCGGTTGGCGCGGCACCCACCCTGCAAGCAATAGGTGTGATCGCTCGCAAGCCCGGCCTTGTCGCCGTACACGTTGCGGATCAACTCACCCATGCACAGCGAACGCACCGGATCGCGGCAATCGGCGTTGGTTTTGCAGGGATTGATCGTCATGCACACGCCTTCGTTCTCGATCAGATCGGTGCGCAAGCAGGTGAGCTGCTCATCCCCGCACGGGTTCAATGCTGTTGGGTCGCACTTTCGTAGTTGGGCTCCCGAAAGCACCCCGGCGTTCTTGGGACCCGAGGCCAGGCAGATGCCCGCGGCGTCGCCCTCGGTCGGCGCAGTCTTCTGATCACAACCCGTGGCGCAAAAGTTGCGGCCGCCCAGTTGATGCGCCGCCACGCAGGCCATCGGCGTGTTGGAGCCATCCGTCCCGCAAGCGGGATCCGCCGCGGAAGGATTGCAGGTGTACAACTTCTTGTGGAACTCTTCCGAGTCCAGCCGACACGTCGAAAACAGGAGTGCAACGAGGCCCCCGGCAAGGGCCGCGCGCGAGGCGGGGCGTGTGGTCATGGCGACTTTCTACATCTGTTTGAGTTGGTTTCTGATGAAGGGGGCATCCGGCGCGTTGGGGAAAAGCTCGAGGTACTTGGCGTTGTTGGTGCGGGCTTTTTCGACGTCACCGATGCGGTTGTAGCACTGCCCAAGGAACTTGTAGATGGTTGCGTCTTTGGGCGCTTGCCGCCTGGCTTCCTCGGCGCGCGCGCACGCAGCCCCAACCTCCCCCTGGCTGGCCAGGCGCTTGGCGTCGGCCATGATGGCAAGGCCGGGCTGAGGCGCGGTGGCAGCGGGCGGCGAACTGGGCGCGGCCGACGGTGTGGTGGTCGGCGCGGGTGGCGCTGCGATCTCTGTCGTCGCACCCGTCGCCGGGATCTTGTCGCTTCTTGCCGCTACCTTGCGCGGCCGCTTTGCGATTGCCGCCTTGACGATCGCTGCTGGTGGCTCGGGCTGGGCGTTCGGCTCGGCCTCAGACTCGGGTTGCGCAGTCGGCGCGGTAGGCTCAACCGAGGCACCGATTGGCGCAGTGGCGGGGTCGGCAGCCGCGGGCGCGGGCGCGGGCACGGCAGGTGACGGCAGTCGGGCCGGGGAGTCCCGCACTGTAATCACGGGCGTCGATTCGGAGCGATCGGTGTCGCCTCTTCCGAGAAAGGCCGCGGCGGCGATGGCCGCTCCGGCGACCGCGACGCCCAGAATCACTCTCGGGAGGACTGGTCGACGTTTTTTTGGCTCTGACGGCGCAAGCATGGTTTTCGCCGTGCCATCGCCGACACTCTGGCGCTGCGGGACGGATCCGGTGGAGCGCGGCAGCCCGTCGGATACAGATGCCGAGGGATCCACCGGGAACGCGGCCAGGAGGGCTGCGCGGAATTCCGCCGCGGACTGCGGGCGTTGCGTCGGATCCTTCGCCAGGCCTTGCAGAACCAGTGCTTCAAGTCCGGGGGGCAGGTCGAGGCCGGGCTTGCGCACCGACGGTGGTTCCGGGCGCTCGACCAGGTGCTTCGAAAGGATCGCAACCGGCGAGGGTGCCGCGAACAGCAATTCTCCGGTCAGCATCTGATAAAGAATCACGGTGGCGGAATACAGATCGGAGCGTCCATCGACCTCTTCGCCGCGCGCTTGCTCGGGGCTCATGTATTCGGGTGTTCCGCATACCAGGCCCTTCATCGTCAGCATGGCTTGCCCTTGCCCTTGCTCGGCACCGGTCCGGCACTTGGCAATCCCGAAGTCGCACACCTTGACCAGGTCAGCCTGGCCGCGGCGCGGAACCAGCATGATGTTGCTGGGCTTGAGATCGCGATGAACGATGTTGGCCGCATGCGCCTCGTCGAGGGCGGCCAGAACCTGGGCCATGATGCGCACGGCGCGCTCCACCGGAACCGCGCCGAGTTCGGCGATGAGTTGCAGCAAGTCCTTGCCCGGCAACAGCTCCATCGCGATGTAAACCAGATCACCGTCGCGGCCGAAGTCGATGATCTGGATCGAGTTCGGATGATTCAGCGACGAGGCGTTCTTGGCTTCCAGCTCGAAGCGCCGGATCAGCCTCTCGTCCATCATCAGCTCGCGATGCAGGACCTTGATCGCGACCATCTTGCCGAGCGAGAGTTGCTCCGCCTGGTACACGTTGCCCATGCCGCCGGAGCCGATCAGCTTGGTGACCCGAAAGTTGCCGGCGACGGTCCGGCCGATCACCAGGTCAGGCGGCAACGGATCGGGGCCGGTTGCGGACGCCCCGGCAGGGGGCGGCGCAGCCTGGGCCGGTATCTGTTCTCGTGTGGCCACCATCTCGCTGCCTGACCTGCGAATGCGCCCGCATGCTACGCCAATTCGCTGGGCGCAGCCAGTGCCCCAACACGCCTTTTAGCGATCCGTGACCAGCGTGACCAGCGCGACCGAGATGCGCAGCCCCGTGCGTGAGCACCAGCTTTCGCGCATCTGGCCCGCAGCGTTGGCGTGGATGCCGGTGCCACCGACGATGATGCCGCGGTGTCCTCCGAGGTAACCCGGTGGGTTGAACTTTGTCCCCGCAGGTGTCGGGCCAGGGCTTTCGCCGTCCATGGCGACAAACAACGATCCCGCGCCCAGGAAGGTCAACGTCCATGAAGCGTCCCGGGGCTCCGAATCCGTCTCCGCAAGTCCGACCCGGATCGCGGTGCCGAGTCCGACCACGTCGCCGCGCTCGTCCCGCAGCTTGGCAATGAGGATCTGCCGCGAGCCCGAGGTGCGAGTGACGATATCGGTTGCCAGATCGATCGAGAAGCGCCGATGAAGCACCCGAACCGGCCCGCTCCCGGGACCGCCCAATCGGGTCAGCGTGGCGTCGGGCAGGCCGAGTGCCACGGCCTCGGCAGGAAGGTTGGCGCGAACCATCGCTTTGGCCGGACGCGCGCGCACGAAGGTGATTTCCAGATCGGCCGCGCCCTCCAGATCGCCTTCCGCGGGGACCATCGTGAACGAGTTGAACTCGCGAAAGACGCCGACGACACCCTCGAAGTCTCCGGTCCCGCCAAGCACCAGGCCGCGCCCACCTTCGACCGGCCCCAGCGTGTGGTTGATCTTCTCCTCTCCCCGCCAGGGCTGTCCCTGCTTCTGGGCGGCGATTTGCAGTCTGCCGATGTCGGGCCCGCCTTCTTTTTGCGCCAGGAACAGGGTTCCACGATCGGGAATCATGATCGTCCACGTGGTGTGGGCGCGGACGTCACGGCGCAGCGGGTTCGAGTCGAGCGCAACGGTTTCGACCTGGCTGCCGATCGCGGTCGGCGCATCGCTGCCGTTCACCGCAAGGTGCGCCAGCGCGAGGTAGCCTCGGCGCAACGGCAGATCCAGCAGGGCCGCCACGTCGGGCGGATGGAGCGGGATGGGGGCCAGCATGCCGTGGGTCTGCACCGAGAAGTCGCGCGGTAACTGCGCGTGCAGGTGCAAGGACTCGACGGCATAGCTGCCCGGCGTCAGATCGAGACCGCGCAGATATTGGGGAAACGGCTCGGGCGCGGGAAAGCCCACCAGCGGAAGCTGGCCACCGTCTGGGAGGGCGGCCGCGATTTCCGGCTCCTGACGCATCCAGGTTGGTCGGAAGGGCCACGCCAGGACTGCGGCCAAGACCGCGGCCAGCATGAGCGCCCCGAGCGCGCGCAAGATTCCGCCTTTGGGTCGCACGTCGGGCAGGTACCGCGCGAGGTCGGCGTACGTCTCGAACAGGGTGCCGGCGAACAGTCTGAGGAACGTCGCCTTCGCGCGCAGTTCCTGCAACGCATTTCGCGCGCCGACTGCCTTGGTGGCGGCGAGCTGATGGAGGAAGTCAGCCGGTGCAATGTGCAAGATTCCGCAGCCCAGCACCGGCGCGGCGTCCGTCGGGCCATCGAACACCGTGATGTACAGCGTGGTCGTGTCGGCCCACAAGTCGAAGCCTGGGTCGTCGCGGATGATCTTGAAGCCGTCAACAAAAAATGTGCGGCCGTCGCGCGTGACCATGGTCATCCGGTAGCGCATGCGCTGGGATCCGTCGGCTTGCGGGACAAACAGGAAAAACTCCCCGCCGGTCACCATCAACGGTTCGGGCGCCAGGGCGGGCGCGGCCACGGTGCCGATCGAACGTCCTGGGTGATCCACGGCGTCGATCATCGATTGCAGATTGTCGGTGCCGATGGTCAGGACGAACTCGAAGCGCGAGCCGTCGTCTTGACCCTGGCGCACGCCACGGCCGTAGTCGCGGTCTTTCACCTTGGTCGAAAACGCGCCGCGCATGGCCTCGGTGAACACCAGGCCGACGGTTCTGGTTGCGGCGATCGGTGTGTGGTTGATCGGCTCATCCGAGCTGGTCCAGCCAGCCGCGCGTGCAAACTCGGCCACCGCCGCTGGTGCCGTGGCGGGGTCGTCGAGCACCAGCAGACCGCTCGCGGCACTGGTGGCCCGCGCTTGCGCGACGAGGGCGGGCGGCACGCCTGGCCCAAGCACGAGCACATCGGCACTGACGAACATCAGCGGCCCGGAGAACTCGCTGCGCGCAGCGCCTTTCGCGTCGAAGTCGACCAGCCACTGGTCATGGCGACGACCGCAGGCTCGGACATCGATACCAGAAAATAAGCAGGCGCCGTGGTGACGCGCGTCGAGCAGGCGAGCGGACGCATCGGTGTCGGTGTCCCCGGGTGGCCTTGCGGCAAGAACCCCGACCCGCTGGCCGGTGCGAGCGAGGAGGCTGGCCACCAGCGCCGCAGTTGGGTCCGCACCGAGCACAAGGACGGGGTAGTGGCCGTCGAGTCTTTGCAGTGGCGAAAACATGTTGGTCACGATGCGGCAATGATGCGATGGATAAAATTCACCATCGCCGGAAATGTTTCCACGTCGCAACGCTGGCCCATGAACACGTCCTGGTGGCCGTAGTCAGGGAGTTCGCGGTACTCGTAGCCCGGCACGCCCCTGGCGCTGATCAACTGGTGGGTCAGGCGATTTGCGCCCGGGAAGATATTGTTGTGCGCGCCGGCCATGAGCAGCGTTGGCACGCGGACCTCGCCCACGTTGTCGAGCGCCCGTTCGGGTAGGTGCTGCACGTCGGGTTTCTTGCCGTAGCGAACGAACGTGTTGTTGGCCAGCAAGCCGGCGCGCACGTTGCGAAAATAAGGCATGGCGATCGGGCCAAACAGGTCCGCCAGGCGATCGTGGGTGGCTCGCGCCATCTTGTCGTGCTGGAAGATCGCGGGGTGGCCGGAGCCCCACGTGAAGCTGACCAGGTTGCATGCGTCGTTGTTGCATTCAAGGTGCCACGCGCCCACCAGGCGGGCGACCAGTCGGCCGAGCCACGGGGCCCGGCCATGCCTGGCATCCGCCCAGCGCGGATCCAGGTAGGGCAGGCGGAGGATGCTTTCCGCGACAAACGGGAACGCGCAGATCTTCAGCATCGCCCACGGGTGTACCCGCGGGTTGAGCGACACCGCGTTTGACACCACGCTGGTGATGCCGGTGATCGTCTTGCCATACAGCGCCAGGTGAAACGTCGCCGAACCGAGGCAGTGGGCGATCACATGCAGGCGGCTTTTGGGGCCGATGGCCTTGCGGATGAAATCGATGGTGAGCGGCCAGTCGTGGACCGCGATGTCATCGAAGGTGTAGGCACCCGTGATGTTGTAGGCGTGGTGGTTGCTCATGCGGAAGTCCGCCAGCCACACATCGAACCCCTGGTCGTGCAGAAACGCCGCCAGCCCGTAGTGCTCGGGCATCACGAACATGTCCGACGACGTCGTCAGGCCGTGAATCAGCAAGACGCTGTCGGTGGCGTCCGGGCGCGCGAGCCTGGACACGGAGATGTCAAGGCCATCGCGGGTGTGCAAGGGGTGCAGGGTCGTGCGCACGGTGCCGCTCTTGCGCGTCGTCACGTCGTAGATTTGGTCGATCACAGCAGCAGATCCCTGGTGCGCAGCGTTTTGACGACAAACAGGCAAAGTAAACCCAGCGCCAGCTCGACCAGCGCGGTGGGAAGCCCGAGCCGGCCCGTGCCGACGCACAGGCGCAACATCGGCGCGGCACCCCAGGCCACGATCAGGGCCAGCCAGATGGCACCTGGATCGCCCTTGATGAGTCGCACACCAACCAGGAGGTTGGCTCCAGCCATGACCAGGCCAAGCGCGGGGAGCGTCGGCACCGGGTGGAATGGCCGCAGGCTTTCCGTCGCGTACATGGCGGCAATCGCGATCATCAACCCGCCCGCCACCGTCAACAGGCGTTTCACAAACGGGACGGCGATATCGTCCGGACCGCTGGCCGGTGAGCGGGGCAAGAAGTCGCCAAACAGGCGTCCGGTCAGGTAACGCAGGCTCGCTCCGACCACCACCAACTCGACCAGCGCTCCGACGACAAGATCCCTCGTCGAGTCGATGCGCCCGGTGAGCACGCCCGGCAAGTACATCGGCAGGGACGCAGCCACCAGGACGGCCATCCCGGCGGCGAACCAGAGGTGCCCGCGCCGTAGCTTGGTGGGAAACGCACGAAAAAATACCGAGGTGCTGATGGCCACGACCGCACCTTGCAAAGCAAACGCGAACAACGGAGCGGTCGCCGTCAACCCGCGCGATGGATCGGCTGCGTCCAGCGAAAACGGCGGTCCGACGTGCGCAGCGCCGGGCCACATGCCGAGCGTCAGATCGGCGTCGTGAACCAAGAAGTCGAGCACCCAGTGGCCGAGAACCGCCAGCAGCACAGCGATGGCCACCCCGATGCGGCGATAGGCCAGAAACGCGAATCCTCCGAGCGCGACGCCGAGAGCGGCCTGCGACACCAGGGCGTGCGACCACGGTTGCGCCAGCAGGTGCTGGTCGCCGAGGTAGGTGAACGGACGCGACAGCCAGGTGATCTCGGCGAAGCGCTGTCCCGGTTCGGGAACCAGATTCAATATTGCCCACAAGATGTCTGGCAGAGCTGCGGCCCACATCAGCAGGCCCAGCGGAGCGTCCTTGAAGCGGCCCTTGAGGAGGAGTCCCGTGGACAGATGGCCGATGGCGGTCATGATGGCCCCCCGGCGCGATCAATCAGCCGATCGGCGAACCGGTCAGCGAGCGCGGCGATGGTGAGGCTCGGATTGGGGCCCACCGGGCCGGGCATCACGGCGCCGTCAGCAACGAACAGACCCGGCGCGCCAAACACCTCGCCATGCGGATTCGTCACGCCTGCTTGCGCGGTTCGACCCATCGGCAGGCCGCCGAGGGGATGCACCGTCACCAGGCGGCGCAGCCACGTGCTGAGTGGATTGGGTACGAAATCGGCCCCGAGTTCGCGCGCCAGGGCAGCCATGACGCGCTTCATGTCGTCGAAGAAGTCGCTGGACTTGTCGGCCGGCCATTGCAGATCCAGCGCACCGCTGCGGTTCAAGAAGAAGCGGCCACCCGGAACGTCCCGGCCCATGCCCAGCATGGGCAGCGAAGACTTGGAGAGGGCGCAGTCGCCGATGAGGTCACTCAGCTCCTTGCCCAGGTTGGTGTCGCCATCCCGCCCCAACGCCTTTGCCGTGATTCGGCGCGCGTAGGCGAACACGCGCGCCGCGACCGATGGGATGCGGGCCATCTCGCACATCCAGCCGACGAAATCGGGATAGCCGGCGTCCTCGACGTAGAAGCCACGGCCGGTCGCTCCATCGAGCGCGTCAGGTTTGCGCACGAAGCTGGTGATGACCGGGCCACGCCCAGGGTCGATCAGGCGGGGTTGCCCGGTCTGCGCGGTCGCGTTCAGCGCCAGCCCAAGGAAGTCGCCGTTGCCGGAGAACCCGGTTCCGAGGCGCGGCGACAGCGCCGGAAACGCCTCGCGATTTTTGAGCAGCAAGAACGTGCTGCCCAGTGCGCCCGCGGCCAGCACCAACTGCTTGCAGGTCAGCGTCACGCGGCGCTGCACCGAGCGATCAGAATAGTCCACGTAGTCGACCGCAAAATGATCGTCCACCTTTGAAAACGCGCGCACCTCGGCGTGCGTGCGCAGGTCCGCCCCGTGCTCGGCCGCCCGCGACAGGTAATTGAAGTCCAGCGTGTTCTTGGCGCCCCAGTTGCAGCCGAGGTCGCATTCTCCACACAGGCGGCAAGTGCTTCGCGTGTGCGTGCCGTGTAGATGCGGCGGCGCGTTCTTGATTGGCTCTCCGGCAGGCTCATCGGGGGCGCAGAAACTGACCGCCAGGGGAGGCAAATCGTGGGCAAGGCCAAGCCGTTTTGCGGCGTCGCGGTATTCCCTGGTCTTGGGGGTAAGCGCCACCAGGTGCTCCGGATAGCGCGCGACGCCGATCATTCGTTCGACCCGCTCGTAGTGCGGCACGAGGTCGTCGTAACTCACGGGCCAGGGCGTGCCCTCGTCCTCGAACCACGATCGGTCTTTGCGCAGCAGCACGTTGGCGTAGATCAGCGATCCGCCACCGAGGCCGCTGGCGGTCAGTGCGTCGATACCGTCCATGCGCCACACATGAAACAGGCCGTGCAGGTTGCGGGCGGGCTCCCAGAAATTGTCGCGCATCTGGTGCGGTGCCCGGGCAAAGCTGCCCGGCGGGTAGGCACGTCCACGCTCGAGCACGCACACCGAAAGCCCAGCCTCGGCCGCGCGAAAGGCCGTGACGGCACCGCCGAAGCCCGATCCAACCACGACGACATCGAAGGCGTACACTTGCATGAGGCGGCGGCCCTTTTACCACCGGCTCGCGGCGTGCTACGAGTTTCTCTGCGTGTCAGTTCTCGCCCGGCGTGTTCTCGCCCAAGAAGGGCCTCGGGTTCTGACGATGATACGTAAGATCAGGACGTGTACGAGGAGAATGCGATGAAATGGACACTGGCAGAGTTGCGAAACCGGCGTGACGAGATCCTCGCTCTCGCGGGGCGCCATGGCGCGAGCAATGTCCGCGTGTTCGGCTCGGTGGCGCGAGGTGACGCCAGCGCCGACAGCGATATTGATCTGGTTGTCGAATTCAACCCGGGAACAAGCCTGATGGACCACGGAGATTTGATCATGGACTTGCAGGATGCCCTGGGCTGCAAGGTCGACATTGTCAGCGCGCGCGGCATGCGCGACCGACTCAAAGCGCGTGTGAATGCAGAGGCGGTGGCGTTGTGAGACCGGATGAAGATCGGCTGCGGGACATGCTTGACGCCATCGACGCCATTCGCTCGCGGGTAGGCTCGACCCGTGCCGAGTTCGATGCCGATGCCATGGTCCGCGTCTGGTGCCTGCACCACATCACGATCATCGGAGAAGCAGCCGCGCGACTCTCCGAGGAGCTTCGGCAAAAGCACCCCGCAACGCCTTGGCGCGGCATCATCGGGATGCGCAACGCCGTCGTCCACGGCTACTTCGATGTGGACTGGGACGAGGTCTGGATCGTGATCGAGCGCGATCTCTTGCCGTTGCAGGGGGCGCTAGAAACCGTCCTGCGCGAAGAAGGATGGAAGCCATGAAACCCTGGTACTAAAGTCATCACTCCCCGAGAGGATCTCCGCGACGGACGGCCGATCGACGCTTCCGAGTTTGCGGTCCATCTCGATCATGTCCGGGACGGGCGGGCACCGGACGACTACAAAAAGCCGGAGCGGTTCTTCGACGACATCGAAGGCGTACCCGTGCATGAGGCGGCGGTCCTTTTACCACCGGCTCGCGGCGTGCTACGAGTTTCTCTGCGTGTCAGTTCTCGCCCGGCGTGTTCTCGCCCCATTTTTCACCATGCGGTTCCTCCGCTTCGCGGCCGTCGGCATCAGCGGTGTCGGGGTGAACCTGGGGAGCCTGGCCGTCATGCGCTGGCTTGGCGTGCAAATAAACCTGGCGTCGGCGCTTGCCATCGAGTTGTCGATCCTTTCGAATTTCTCCCTGCACCACCGGTGGACCTTTCGCGATCAACGGGAAGGTCCGCTGGCCACCGCGCTGGCACGGTTTCACGCCGTGAGTCTGGTCGGCGCGGCGTTGCAGCTCGGAACGTTCATCGGGCTCAACCAGGTTTGGCTCACGACGTTTTTCGGTGGCCAGCCCACGGCCACGGACCCCCTCGCCGCAAAGATGATGCAGGCCTTTCTCGCTCCGCCCGAGGTGGGTTCGTGGATCTACCTTTCGCAACTCGTCGGCATTGGCCTCGCGACGGTCTGGAACTACCTGGTCAACTTTCACTGGACCTGGGCTGCGCGTCGCCACGGGGTTGGACATGGCTAGTCAGCACGACGGGCGTGGTGCGATCATCTGCATTCCCACGTACAACGAGGCAGAAAACTTGCCGCGCATCGTGCCCGCGGTTCTGGCGTCAGTTCCGCAGGCCAATGTTCTCGTCGTCGACGACAACTCGCCCGATGGCACCGGCCAACTCGCGGATGCGCTGTCCGCCGGAGATCCTCGCGTTCATGTCCTTCACCGCAAGGGCAAGGCAGGTCTGGCCAAGGCGTACCTCGCGGCTTTCGACTGGGCTTTGCAGCGCGGATGCGAATACGTGTTCGAGTTCGATGCCGACTTTTCTCACTCGCCGGATTATTTGCCGGGGTTTCTCGGACACCTCGCTGGTGGGGCGGACATGGTGGTCGGGTCGAGGAGGGTGCCAGGTGGTGGCGTGCAAAACTGGGGTGCTGTGCGTCGCTTCGTGTCGTGGGGCGGCAGTTTCTACGCGCGCACCTTGCTCGGGGTGCCGGTCAAGGATCTGACCGGAGGGTTCAACGGCTTTCGGCGAGAGGCACTCCTGCACATCGGCCTTGAGAGCGTCGGCAGCTCTGGCTACTGCTTCCAGATCGAGCTGAAATACCGCGCCCTGTGCCAAGGGCTGCGGGTTGTCGAGGCACCCATCGTGTTTCCGGATCGAGTCGCCGGATCGTCAAAGATGTCGGGAGAGATCTTCTTCGAGGCCATGGCACAGGTCTGGCGCTTACGCCGCAAGAACTTGCAAATGACCGACCAGCCGCTGCGTTACGGCGTGGCGAAAAAATGACCCCCGGGGCAGCCCGGGGGGTGGGGATTTACTTCTTGGCGGGCACTGCGGCGACCGGTGCCGGCTCCGCAACGGCGGCGGCAGCGGCCTTGTGTGCAGTGTTTACCGTGTGCTGCAATTCGGCCACCTGCAGGGCAACACCTTTGACGCTGTCCATGACGTGCGACATACGAATCTCGAGCCCTTCAGCCTTATCGTCGACGGTCTTGCCGACCATCATGAAGCCGCCCACCATGACTCCGAGGACGAGTACCAGAACAATCACATCCACTTTTGGTTTCGAATCTTCAGCCACCGGGTGTCCTCCTTGTTGTTGCGCCCCCGGACTCCATTGGTGAAGCCGGGACCGGCGCATTGTAAGACGTATCGGCTGCGATCACCAAATCTTTAGGGTTTATTTGGGCGAGCTCGGTTGGGCGGGGGGCGCTCTCAAGGTGCTTGCCAGTCGAGGAGCACGCGCCCGCACGCGCCGGACCTCATGATGGCGAACGCCGCCGCGAAGTCACGATGCGAGAATCGGTGGGTGATCGCCGACTTTATGTCGAGGCCACTTTGCAGCATCACGTTCATCTTGTACCAGGTCTCGTACATCTCGCGCCCGTACACGCCCTTCAGGGTCAGCATGGAGAAGATGACCGTGTTCCAGTCGATGGCGAAAGGATTCTCGGGGATGCCAAGGATGGCGATCTTCCCGCCGTGGGCCATGTTGGCCACGAGATCGGCGAATGCCTGCGGGTGTCCCGACACTTCGAGCCCCACGTCGAAGCCCTCGGCCATGCCGAGCTCGCGCTGAACTTCCTTGAGGCTGCGTTCCTTCGGGTTCGCGGCCAGCGTCACGCCAACTGTTCTCGCCAGTTCCAGGCGGTAGGGATTGATGTCCGTGATGACCACGTGACGAGCGCCGGCGTGCTTGGCCACGGCGGCGGCCATGATGCCGATGGGGCCCGCGCCAGTCACCAGCACGTCTTCACCGAGGATCGGAAAGGACAGCGCCGTATGCACCGCGTTTCCAAGCGGGTCAAAGATCGCGGCCACCTCTTGATCGATGTCCGGCGGATGCACCCACACGTTGCTCATCGGCAGCGCGATGTATTCGGCAAACGCGCCGGGCCGCTGCACGCCGACGCCCAGCGTGTGCGCGCACAGGTGGCGCCGCCCGGCCAGGCAGTTGCGGCAGCGCCCGCACACGACGTGGCCCTCACCGCTGACGATTTGCCCGGGAAAGAAGTCCGACACGTTGGTGCCGACCTCGACGATCTCGCCGACGAATTCGTGCCCGATGACGAGCGGCACCGGGATGGTCCGCTGCGCCCAGGCGTCCCAGTTGAAAATGTGCAGGTCGGTGCCGCACACGCCCGTGCGGTACACGCGAATGAGCACGTCGTTGATGCCAATCTTGGGCTCGGGGACGTCCTCGAGCCACAGGCCGACTTCGGCGCGACGCTTGACCAAGGCTTTCATCGATTGCCGCCCATGACCTCGGACCATAGTGTAGATCACAGCTCGACACGATGGAGTTGCTGCGGCCATGACACAGAGGCAGGAGCGGGTCGCCGGGGAAATCCGCGCGATTCTCGGCGAGGCGCTCATCCGCGGCGAGGTGAAAGATCCACGTGTGCAGGGCGCGGGCCTCATCACGCTGACCCACGTGTCGCTCACCGGCGATCTGCGGCAGGCGCGGATACGGTTCATCGTTCACGGTGCCGACGATGCCCGTCTCGAGGAGTGCGCGCTTGGGCTCAACCGCGCTGCCGGGCACCTGCGCCACGTTCTTGGTGCAAGGCTTTCGACGCGATCGATTCCAAAACTCGAGTTCGAGGTCGACCGGGTGTTCGAGGCGGAAGAGAAGGTCGACGCCTTGCTACGCGAGATCGGGCAAGAGAGTCCGAAGCGCTCGTGAGCGTTCTGGTCATCGACAAACCGAGCGGTCCGACCTCGTTCGAGGTCGTTGCCCGCGTGCGCAAGGCGCTGGTCGCCGTTTGGGGTGCCGACGCACGCAAACTGAAGGTCGGCCACGGCGGGACGCTTGACCCGATGGCCACGGGCGTGTTGCCGATCTGCATTGGCGAGGCCACGAAGCTGGCACCTTTTTTGCTGAACGCTGACAAAGCCTACGAGGCGGAGGTGTGCTTCGGTGTGCAGACCGACACCCTGGATGCGGCCGGTGCCGTCGTTGCACGAGCGCCGGTTGATGCCCTGAGCGAGCAACGCTTGCGCGACCTGCTGCCTCGGTTCACGGGCGACCTCGAACAACTGCCACCGATGTACTCCGCGCTCAAGCGTGACGGCAAGCCGCTGTACGTGTACGCGAGAGCTGGAATCGAAGTCGAGCGTGCGGCGCGCAAAGTGCGCGTGTACACGTTGACCTTGACCGCCTGGCTGCCGCCCGACCGGGCGCGTTTTGTCATCCACTGTTCCAAGGGCACGTACATCCGCTCGCTCGCGGCGGACCTCGGCACTGCGCTCGAGACGGGGGCGCACCTGGCCGCGCTGAGGCGGACGTTGTCCGGGCCGTTCGGGCTCGATGCCGCCATCACCCTGGATGAACTGGCGGCCGCCGTCGTTCGCCGCGAATTTCCGCCCCTGGTCTCGCTCGTCGCGGCGCTCGGGCATTTGGGCTCGGTGACCGCGCCGCTCGAGGTCGCCTTGAGACTTGAGCAAGGCAAACGCGTGCCGTGGCCGGACCTTGGGATCCTGGGCTCAGCAGGCGATCACATGGTGGCTGTGTTGCGGCCCGGGGGCAGCTTGCTGGCGGTCGTGCGGCCGGGCCCGGACGGAAATGTCAAGTCATTGCGCGTGTTTCGTGAGCAGACCATGAGAGACACACATCACCCGTGATGATGCCTGAGGGACGCCTCTTCACTCCTTGTGTGTGATATGAGCACGAGCATGAAATGGATGGCGGCATTCGTGGCGGCGGTATTCGTGGCGACGGCATGCGACGGGACTAT
>CAYSKR010000113.1:0-3041 GCA_964431675.1 uncultured Myxococcales bacterium | reverse complement strand
AGCGACAACGAATGAGCGGCTCGGTGCCGTCGGCCGAGATGAAGGTATTGCGGCCATGGCGGTCGCGTTGCTTGGCGCAGGCGTTGCGTTGGCTCAGGCCGACGAGCCCATCAATGCCGATCGCCCGGGAATTGCCGACGGTAGCAAGGTGGTTGGCCAAGGCCGCTTGCAACTTGAGGCGGGAGTTCAAAAAGAGTTCCGCCGCGTCGCGGGCGTCTCCGATCACCGTGTGATGGCCCCACTGCTGTTGCGCGCCGGCGTGAGCCCACGCTGGGAGCTTCGACTGGAGACGAATTCCTATGTCTTCCAGACTTCGCGCGATTCGCTCGGTTCACTAGTCCGCGACGAGGGACGCGCACCCGTTGCGCTCGGTGCGAAGTACCAGATCACGGACCCGACGGATCGGGCGGCACCCTCCCTGGGCGTAATTGCCAGGGTGATTCCGCCGTCGGGATCGGGCAACTTTCGCGGTCGTCGCACGAGCGGCGACCTGCGACTCGCGGCCGATTGGGATTTCGCGCAGAACTGGTCGCTGAACCCGAACGTAGGCGTCAGCCTCGTCGAGGACGATGAGGGGCGAACGTTTTTCGCCCGCACTTTCGCCGCGACCCTCAGCTACAACCCGACAGCATCCCTGAGCCTGTTCGTGGACGGGGGGCTGCAATCCCCAGAAAAGAGGGCCGGGCGCGCCGCTGTCATCCTCGACGCCGGCCTTGGCTACCTGCTCACCCCCAATGTGCAACTGGACTTCAGCGCGGGCAAGGGCGTGCGCGGGAGCACGTCCCCGCGGGCCTTTGTGTCGGCAGGCGTCAGCACCAGATTTTGAGCGGCAGCGGCGAGCGTATTACAGAGGTGATGTACTTTGGCTAAATCGATCCCCATGGAAACGGCGACCAAGGCCCTGGTCCTTCAAGGCGGAGGAGCGCTGGGCGCGTACCAGGCGGGCGTTTATGAGGCATTGATCGAAAGCGACAACAAGCTCGACTGGGTGGCCGGCGTTTCGATCGGTGCCATCAATGCTGCCCTCATCGCGGGCAATCCACCAGCTCAGCGAGTTGCACGCCTAGCCGAGTTCTGGCAGCAGGTCTCTTCGGGCCCGGCGCAGAATATGCCGACCTCTTGGGGTGATCGCGCGTGGCTGAACCAGTGGAGCGCTGCCAGCGCCGCCCTGGCCGGCATTCCGGGTTTCTTTCGGCCACGGGCCGACCCGGCACTTTTGCTTGGTGGCGGTGCCCGTGTGTTGAGCTACTACGACCCCCAGCCTTTGAAGGCGACATTGGAACGGCTGGTCGATTTCGATCGCATCAACCGGCAGGAAATCCGATTGAGCGTTGGCGCGGTGAATGTGCGCTCCGGAAACTCCATCTATTTCGACAACCAGACCCACAAGATCGGCGTGGAGCACATCATGGCCAGCGGCGCACTGCCCCCGGGCTTTCCTCCCGTGCAAATCGACGGCCAGCATTATTGGGATGGTGGCATCCTTTCGAACACGCCATTGCAGTATGTGCTGGACTCGTTTCCTCGCACCCGTCGCCTGGTCGTGCTCCAGGTGGATTTGTTTAGCGCCCGCGGTCCCATGCCAACCACCATCTCGGAGGTGATCGAGCGGCAAAAGGACATCGGTTATTCCAGCCGCACCCGCGTAAACACGAACGCACTGGCTTCCAGCGTCAACCTGCAGCAGGCGGTGGCGGACCTCATCAAGAAGCTGCCTGCGCGGTTGCGCTCCGATCCTGCAGTCGCCACGCTGCGGGAGCACCTGACTCACCAGCCTGTGGACATCGTTCATCTGATCTACCGGGACAAGCCGTACGAACTTGATTCGAAGGACTATGAGTTTTCCCGGGCGATGGTGAAGGAGCACTGGGAAGCGGGCGCTCGTGACATGCGCAACACCATCGCGCATCCTGAATGGCTGCAGCGGGCAACGGAAAACGGCATAACCACGTTCGATCTCGCCGAGCCGGGCCCGGGCCGTGTGCGGCACCCGGGCCTGGAAGTCGGGAAGCTGACCACCCCATGAAGGCCGCCGACATCGGTGCACGATGCGACCGCCGATGGTGCTTTGGCAGCGCGCCGGTGCACCCTTCGGCCTCCAACACACGGTGACCTGACATGACAACCCTGTCAGAAACCGTCGGCCCACTCCTGTTCGCGCGGGGCGCCGATGAAAATCAATGTCGGCTTTCCGCCATCGTCGTCACCCCGGACAACCTCGATCCGCCCCTCCTGGTTCCCGCCGATGGTCAGGAGGCCATGCCTGCGCGGCTGTATTCGCAGTTCGGCAAGACGGTCTGGCGATACGACTTCCGGCTCCCTTCGCGCGAGAACGCCGCCTACCGTTTGGGCGATGTCATTTTTCCGGTGGCTGCAGACCTTTCAGGAGATGTGCGGATCGCCTACGTCTCTTGCAATGGCCAGGAGTCCGAGGCGGGTCAACCGTCGAACGAACGCAACGCGATGTGGCGCCGTCTGGCGGCCGAGCACGCGCGTACGCCGTTCGCCCTCCTTCTGCGCGGTGGCGATCAGCTTTATGCCGACGAAGTCTTTCAGTCGCATTTCGTCCTCGCTCGATGGGCGGCGAACGCGAGGAAGGAAAAGACAGACCACGTGTTCAGCGCAGATATGCGCATGGCGGCGGAGAGTCACTATTTCCACCGCTACCTGACGCTCTACGCTCAGCCGGAAATCGCCCATTTGAATGCCCGAGTGCCTTCGCTCATGATGTGGGACGACCATGACATCTTCGATGGCTGGGGCAGTCTTCCGGAAAAACTCCTCGATGGCCAGGTCGGTCGCGGCCTCTTTGATGTCGCGCGGCGCATGTTCATGCTGTTCCAGCTCGGCGCGACCGATGAAACGCCCCCGGTCGGAGGGGATGAGAGCCAACGCCAAAGTCTGACCCAGGTCGTCCGCTTCCCGCGGTTCTCCGTGATAGCGCCCGATCTTCGCTCCGAGCGCCGGCCGACGCGGGTGATGGGCCCTGCGGGCTGGACCGCATTTGAGCGGGCGCTCGCGCAAACCAATCGAGACGACCG
>CAYSKR010000112.1:0-3657 GCA_964431675.1 uncultured Myxococcales bacterium | reverse complement strand
TCGCTCGACTGGGCGCAGTTGCCCGATCGCGTGAGCTGGCTCGGCGGCCGTCGCCTAAGCTTCGTGTGGGCGTAGCACGGGCTCCGCCGGCCCCCGCAGACCTGGTCAACTGTCGCTTAGAGCGACGCGAAAATCGGTGCTCAGGGAACTCAAGGTACTTTCCAGTCGAGTGTCCACGGAAGACGGCAAGAAGATTCAAGCGCATATCGACGGGCTGGTGGCAGACGAGAAACGCTTGATGACGCCCCCTCCAGTCGTCCAGGGATGCCAGGCCCCGCCAATTCCGGGCACTGGCGTCGCTCATGAGAAACCAGCCACCGCCGCCGAATTCATCTCAGTCAGTGATCAACAATTCGACAACATCGCCTCTGCGTTTGCCTGCGATTTGACGCGCGTGGCCTACTTCCAGTGGGCCGGCCTGGCGGGCGGCACTGTCTTTCCCACCTCTCCAGCGGCGAATGAACACAAGCTTTCCCATTTTGAGCCCTTCAACCGCGAGGGTCTGCAGACCGTGGGAAGCTACTATGCCGAGCGGTTCGCCTCTCTGCTCGGAAAGCTGAAATCACGCTCCGATGGAGGGGGCACTTTGCTCGACAACACCCTCGTGGTCTGGTTTACCGAGCACATGGTACGCAGCGGGACCCACCACCGGGACAACATGGCGTTCATTCTGGCCGGTAGTTGTGGCGGCGCTCTGCGTACCGGGCGTTACATCAAGTATCAGCACAGGCCAACCAACGACTTGTTCATCTCGCTCGCCAACGCGATGGGATTCGCGAACGTGGCTGATTTTGGCCAAAAG
Organism: uncultured Myxococcales bacterium; assembly: GCA_964431675.1. Classification (GTDB taxonomy): domain Bacteria; phylum Myxococcota_A; class Polyangia; order Fen-1088; family Fen-1088; genus CAYSKR01. The sequence continues at coordinate 2,855 of CAYSKR010000112.1, read as the reverse complement.
GGTATCTCGATGGGCCCTCTGCCAGATTTGATCTGAAGCCGAACCGGTCGGGCGTGGCCCTGTCGGCGGCGCGTTTGGGCTGGCCACGGCGTGAGCGGGTTTCGCTGCTACACTTCCGGGCCCCGTGTCCAAGTCGCGTCCGTCCAAAACCAACCTCCCGTCGTCGAATCCACGCGCGGCGGAGGAGCCGAATTTCATCGTGGTGCGGGGCGCGCGCGAGCACAACTTGCAGGTCGACGAGTTGCGCATCCCGAAGCGGCAGTTGGTCGTGTTCACGGGGGTGTCGGGGTCGGGGAAGTCGTCGCTGGCGTTCGACACGCTGTACGCCGAGGGGCAGCGCCGCTACGTCGAGTCGCTGTCGTCGTACGCACGCCAGTTCCTCGGGCAGATGGACAAGCCGAAGTACGAGCAGATTCGTGGCCTGTCGCCCACCATCGCCATCGAACAGAAGTCGGCGTCGTCGAATCCACGCTCGACCGTCGGCACCGTCACCGAGATCTACGACTATCTGCGCGTGCTTTACGCGCGCGTGGGTGAGCAGCGCTGTCACCTGTGCGGCGGGCAAGTCTCGGCGCGCTCGGCGGCCGAGATCGCCGACGAACTGATGGCATTGCCGAAGAAGGCCAAGGTGACGCTGCTGGCGCCCAAGGCCGCCAACCGCAAGGGCGAGTTCCGCGACATCTTTGACGACGCGCGCAAGGCCGGGTTCGCGCGCGTGCGCATCGACGGCGTGGTTCAGCGGCTGGAAGACGTGACGGCGCTCGACAAGAAAAAGAAGCACAACGTCGAGATCGTCGTGGACCGCCTGACCATCGAGGCGGCGGAGCGCGCGCGCATCACCGATTCGGTCGAAGCAGCGTTGAAGGCCGGCGGGGGCGCACTGCTGGTCGCGGTCGAGGGCGAGGAGCGCGATCGCGCGTACAGCGAGTCGCGCGCCTGTCCGAATTGCGGCGTCGGGTTGCCCGAGCTTTCGCCTCAATTGTTTTCCTTCAACAGCCCGCTGGGCATGTGCGTCGATTGCCACGGCCTTGGCTCCAGCCTCGAAGTCGAACCCGAGTTGGTCGTCCCGAACCACGAGTTGAGCATCAAGGACGGGGCCATCGAGCCGTGGGGCGAGCGCAGCGGCAAGGATCACGGCTGGACCGCCAGCATCGCGGGCGCATTGAAGAAGGAATACGGCATTCCGCTGGACAAGCCGTGGAAAGATCTGACGCCGCGCCAGCGCGAGATCGTCCTGTACGGCACCGGCGAGAAACGCCTGAACGTGACCTGGGAAGGGAAACACGGCGGCGGCTCGTGGGCGATGCGCTTCCAGGGTGTCATCCCCACCATCAAGAAGCGACTGCAGGAATCGCAGTCCGAGGTGACGCGCCAGTGGTACGGCCGCTACTTCCGCGAGGCGGAGTGCCGTGCGTGCAAGGGCAAGCGCCTGCGCCCCGAGGCGCGCGCCGTGTTCATCGCCGACCAGGGGATAGCCGATGTGACCGGCATGACCGTGTCCGAGGCAACCAAGCACTTCGGATCGTTGCCACTGGTGGGCGCGCGGGCACAGATCGCGACCGAGATTCTCAAGGAAATTGGGACGCGCCTTGGCTTTCTGATGAACGTCGGCCTCGACTACCTGACGCTCGGGCGCACGGCGGCGACGCTGTCGGGCGGCGAGACGCAGCGTATTCGCCTGGCGTCGCAGCTTGGTTCGGAACTGTCGGGCGTCATGTACGTGCTTGACGAGCCGAGCATCGGTTTGCACCAGCGCGACAACCTGCGCCTCATTTCGACGCTGCGGCGGCTGCGCGATCTCGGCAACAGCGTGATCGTGGTCGAACACGACGCCGAAACGATCGAAGCGGCGGATCACGTCATCGATTTCGGGCCGGGGGCAGGGCGTCTGGGCGGACACGTCATCGCGCAGGGCACCCCCGACGAGGTGCGTGCCGAGGATGCGTCGCTCACGGGGCGTTTCCTGGCGGGTGTCGAGCGCATCGAGGTTCCTTCCACGCGGCGCAAACCGACCGGCGTGATCACGCTCGCGGGCGCGCGCCAACACAACCTGAAGAACGTCACCGTCGAGTTTCCGCTGGGGGTGCTGATCGCGGTGACGGGCGTGTCGGGCGCGGGCAAGTCGTCGCTGATCAACGGAACGCTGCACCCGGCGCTGCGGCGCAAGTTGCTGGGCGGCTTTGATCCGACCGGACCATTCGATCGCCTCGACGGTTTGTCGGCCATCGACAAGGTGATCGACATCGATCAAAAACCGATCGGCCGTACACCGCGTTCCAACCCGGCGACGTACACCAAGGCATTCGACTTGATTCGTGAAACCTTTGCCGCGACGGCCGAGGCGCGCGCCTACGGCTTCGGGCCGGGGCGCTTCTCGTTCAACGTCAAGGGCGGCCGCTGCGAGGCGTGCGAGGGCGATGGCGTGCGCAAGGTCGAGATGCATTTTCTGGCCGACGTGTACGTCACCTGCGAGGTGTGCAAGGGCAAGCGCTATAACGAGGCCACGCTGCGCGTCCTGTGGAAGGATCGCAACATCGCGCAGATCCTGGAGACCAGCGTGGAAGAAGCGCGTCAGCTTTTCGGGCAGCACCGGACGTTAGGCCACATCCTGGGCACCATCGACGACGTGGGGCTCGGTTACATCGCGCTCGGGCAGTCGGCGACCACGCTGTCGGGCGGCGAGGCGCAGCGGGTGAAGCTGTCGCGCGAGCTGGCCAAGCGCGACACCGGCAGGACGTTTTATATTCTCGACGAGCCGACCACGGGCCTGCACTTCGACGACGTGCGGCGATTGCTGGCGGTGCTTGGCCGTCTGGTCGCGGGCGGCAACACGGTGCTCGTGATCGAGCACAACC
>CAYSKR010000111.1:0-10584 GCA_964431675.1 uncultured Myxococcales bacterium | reverse complement strand
GTCCGGCTCGTGATGGGTGAGCAACGAGCGACCGCAACGGATGATATGCGAGTGTGTATGACTCTCGCGCGTCCCAGTCATCCTCCGGGGGTTCATTTGGCGCGTAGATGGTGTCGAGGGTGATTGCGCGCTTCAAGCCGTTCCAGACCTGATATCGGGCTGCGGTAAAGCTGATTCCGAAGTGGTCCAGAACCTTCCGGAAGCCGTCCTGACCAGCGGCCCGATAGCGCGCGACAATGTCCGTCTGCGGAGCGAGCAACTGCACAGCAAATGCGTTCGCCCGCTGTTCGACTGGATCCGCGGCGGTATCGGCGCGCTCTTCGAGTTCGTCGTAGTCGTCCACGCGGAGATCTTGGAGATGTTGCGCGGGGTCAAACAGCAAATGGCAGAGTTCATGCGCCATCGTCGAGCGGCGCACGCATGCATCGGCGTTCTTACCGTTCAGGTTGAGGACAACTGCACGCCTTCCCTCGGCTTCAACCGTCGCACCAGCGATCTGATCGCCAAGGGGAACCTGGATAATTGGTACAGCGAGATCAGTCTCAACGAGAGCACGCATCGACTGAATCGGCTGAACCCCGAGACCAACGCGCGTGCGAAAGGCGTCAGCAAGTTCGTAGCCGACCACGTACGGCGGGCGCCGGGAACCGTAGTCGTTGCTGAAGGTGAACCGATACTTCGGCTGGTGAAGGCCGAGCCGCTTTTCGAGACGGATCTGCGTCATCGCTACCCACGACGCCTCCGCTAGCGTCGCGACGGTCGACGGCGAGAGCGAGGTCTTCTGATCAGCTAGGCGACGCAAACGCACCGCAACGCGCTCGTTGCCTCGGGGCTCTGGGCGAAAGGAGAGCAGTCGCTCATCGAGACCCAACACTCGCGCGACACGCTCGTACTCGCGGATGGGTCTACGCTTCGATGATTCGAGCGCAGCGACAACTTCTGGCGTGAGGCCGCTCTTCGAAGCAACTGTTCGAGTTTGGATTCCGAGCTGCTCCCTTCGCTCGCGAAGCGTCCTTCCGACAGCTTCTGGCGTGTCAGTGATGATCGCTGAACCATCATCGATGACCTCCGCAAGCTTCTCGAACCCGTACGCTTCAAGCGCTTCTTGGGCGGTCAAGCGACGCCCCTTCGCCTTTGGAGATTGATCGAAGGTCAGAAGGTCGAGTCCGCGCACAAAGAGCCGGCGGGAGCTGCGTGCGCGCTCCTCGGCCGTGACTCCCTCGCCAGGGCCAAAGACAGCGTCGAGCATGGAAAGATCTGGGGTCATCGGAACACACGCTCCGCGCAGCCGTTGTCTTAACTCCAACCTGCGGACACGACTGTGAACCCGCAGGCAGCGAGGACCCTGATCGCATCCTCCATCTGTTGCGGCGTCTTCGCTGGGTACCGGCCAGAGCCGCCGTTCGCAAAGAGTTTGCGGTTTTCGACCGGATCCACCCAAAGTTCTCCACCACACGAAGCCGGCTCGCCACCCGTCAGGTTCGAGTGCTTCGCAACCCCGAGGGATAGTGGTGGTGGCCGCACGCTAGGCGCCGTCTCGAGCACGAAGGGGACTTCATCGGGGACGATCACCCAGAGGTACTTCGCGTGCTTCTCCCCTGGGCGCCGGCACGGGACCAGATCCTCGCTGGCACAATCGCGAAGAATCAGCACGCCGTCCTCGCGGTCTAGCCTTCGGTTCTCGTCCTCGTTGGCTGCGAGCTTGGCGGGTGGCTCGGGTGGGTAGAGCTGACTGTAGGCTACCGGATCCATGAAGGAAAGGAGTCTACCATGTCCGAGAGGTACTTCAGCACGCGGATGGACGTGGCCATAAGGGATTTCCAGTAAACAAATCATACGGTCATCTGATTCTCGAGAACGCCCCAGCAGCGTTCAACTGAGTTGTACTTGCTGTGGTACGGCGGATAGTAGGCAAGGCGAACGTTGACCTGATAGCGTATCCATGATGCAGTCGCTGGTGACCTTGGATGTACAGATGGCGATCGACAGCTCGTCATGCTCGGGGAGCAACAGTCCTACAGGCGTGGCCTTATCGGACGGAAAATCGTGATCGAGCGCTTTAACCGGCACGCGACTTTCGCCATCGCGCGAGCACTCGCCGATCTTGACGGTTGCCTTGGCATCGCTGGAAATCAGGAGCTGGTTTTCGGACTGTGTGGCTTCCTCGCGAACGCGTTTGAGCTCTTCGAAGATGGCATTGGTTTCGGGGGCTTTTTTTTACCTGAGTTTTCTGCACCCGTACCATATCGACGATAACGCCATCCGGGTGTAGAAACGCCGCCGTGAAGTTCCTGCTTCTCACCGCGTTTGGCTTGCTGGCGCTCGCTCCGGCGGCGTGCGGACGGCGCGTTGGCGATGCTTGCAAGTACAACACCGAGTGCAATGAAGCGACGACCGAACGCACCTGCGACCTGTCGCAGCCGGGCGGCTATTGCACCATCGAGGGTTGCGACGAAAAGTCGTGTCCATCTAAATCGGTTTGCATCCGCTTTTTCCCGCGGCTGTTTCTGACCAAGCCGTGCAACCCGGCCAGCCTGCCAGCCTGCCAGCCTGACGAGTTGTGCCTTCCTTCGGGCTTGTGCGCGCCGCGCGCGAGCGAGCGGCGCTACTGCGCGCTTGGTTGCAGCACCAACAACGACTGCCGCGGCGGCTACGAATGTCGGCTCGCCGGAACCCTGGGCACCGTCGCGCTGGTCGTCGGCGATCCTGACCAAGCCGTCCGATTTTGCGCCCCCGTCGCGCCGCCACCCAGCACATCCGGGCCGTGAGCGCCGAGCGCGGGCGGCAGGCGAAACTTTCGCTGCGAAGAGCCGACAATACAGAATGCATCGAGCGTCTCCCATTGTCCTGGCCATTGGCGTCCTGGCCTTCCGTGCTCCGTCGGCCGCTCGGGCAGACCAGGTCAAGTCCCTTGAGGGCGTGGTCAACGTGAACACGGCGACTCCAGACGAATTGCGGCTCATCCCGGGCATCGGACCGGCCAAGGTGCGGAATGTCCTTGCTTACCGCAAGGCGCATCCGTTTCGCACGGTCGATGAACTCGTCCGCATCAAGGGCATCGGCCGCAAGATGGTTCGCCGGTTGCGCATGCACCTGGCCGTGGGCGGCCCCACCACTGCCCAGCAGGTCATTCGGCCGCGCGCAACGTCCGCAGAGCTCGCCGCGGACCCGCCGGTCGCAACCGCCGCGCTCCCACCCGCGCTGTTGCGCCGACCTCCGGAGTCGCCCCGCCACCCAGGGCCAGGCTTGCGTCCCTTGCGCCCCTTGCGCCCCTTGCGCCCGATCGCGGCCAAGACGCCGTTTCCGCAAAACCCCGCGAACCACTGCGAGCGACCGCGCTAATTTTCGGAATGTCCGTGCGCGCAGCAGCGGTGATCTCGCGCAGCCCGACCGCCCGGGGTGCTCAGCGTTTCGCCGCCCGGAGGTCGCGTCACGGATGCATCAGTATGTTGTCGTAAAGAATGTTCACGGACCCGGTGAAGCCCACCTTAGTCACGCCGAGCAGGAGTCGGATCGATCCGGTTTTTATCGGCGTCGTGAACGAAAACTTACCCGTCATCCACGCGCCAGTAACGGTGCCAAAGCTCGACGGACTGAGTACGCTCTGGGCGATGTCCGAGCAGTCGGCGCTCACGTAGGTGAGGATCTGGGCCGAGGCGGCGACCCCGTCTGCCTGGCCGGGGGGGATGAAGAACTGGCCGTAGCCCCTGTAATCCGTCATGGCACCCACCGGTACGCACTGCTGAGTCACGCTCACCGTAGTCGCCTTCACCGGCATGCTGTTGATCACCGAGTTGGAGCCCGACCCGGAAGAACCGCCCGAGTTCAGTTTGGTCCACACCTGCATGTCTTGTGCTATCCAGGAAGCGACGTCGGTGGTGAACTGCCCGTTCTTCAATATGTTCTCCGCGCAATCGGAGATGCCGTTGCCGTCCACATCGACCGAGGAATCCGCGCCGACGCAGGCACAGCTTGTCCCGCTGAGGATGCAGTCGTTGCCACATTTTTGGTAGCCCTTGTTGCAGATCAACGAGCACACATTAACTGCATCACACGACGCGGTTGAATTGGCGGGGGCAGGGGGGCAGTCGGCCACGGTGCAGCAGCTCGCGGTTGGAATGCATGCCTGGCTGCACGCTTTGTAGCCGCTGTTGCAGGTGAAGCCGCAGGTACCATTGCCACAGGTGGAGATCCCGTTTGCGGGGGCGGGGGGGCAGTCGGCGGAACCGCAGCAGTTCGCGGTTGGAATGCATGCCTGGCCGCAAGGCTTGTAGCCGGTGTTGCAGGTGAACCCGCAGAGACCATTGCCACAGGTGGAGGCCCCGTTTGCCTGGGGGGGGCAGTCGGCCATGGTGCAACAGTTCGCGGTTGGAATGCATGCCTGGCCGCACGCCTTGTAGCCGGGGTTGCAGGTGAAGCCGCAGAGACCATTGCCACAGGTGGAGACCCCGCTTGCGGGGGCGGGGGGGCAGTCGGCCACGGTGCAGCAGTTCGCGGTCGGAATGCAGGCCAGGTCGCACGCCTTGAAGCCGCCCACGCAAGTGAAACCGCATACGTTCGCCGTGCTGCAGGTCGCCATGGCGTTTACGGGCGGGGTACAGTCGGCGACCGAGCAACAGGACGTGTCCAGGATGCACCCTGTCCCGCATTTCTTGTAGCCGGTGGTGCATAGAAAGTCGCACAGGCCGCTCGCCGGGCAGGTCGCGGTGGCGTTCGACGGCGGCATACATTCCGTCGGCGAGCAGCAGTTCGCCGACGGAATGCAGGCCTGGCCGCACGCTTTGTAGCCGGTGTTGCAGGTGAACCCGCAGAGACCATTGCCACAGGTGGAGGCCCCGTTTGCCTGGGGGGGGCAGTCGGCCATGGTGCAGCAGTTCGCCGTCGAAATGCAGGTCTGGCCGCACGCCTTGTAGCCGGTGGTGCAGGTGAAACCGCACGATGTGCCGTCGCACGTCGCAGCACCGCTGGTGGGTGTGGGGCACATGGTGCACGCTGTCCCGCACGCAGTCGCGTCGTTGGCCCGGCAAAATCCGTCGGGGCAGGAGCGCTGCCCGACCACCGGGCAGGCCCCCGCACACGCCATCGTGTCGTCGATGCAGGCACCCTGGCAGATCTTCTTGCCCGTGGGGCAGGTGGACACGCATGCGGTGCCGTTGCAGGTGACCGTGCCCCCGGTCAGGGGATCACACGTCATGCAGCGGGTACCACAGGTCGCGACGTCGGTGTTCGACACGCACACGTTTGCGCAATCGTGGTAGCCGGTCCCGCACTGGTACGCGCACTTCCGGGTCGCATCACACAGGGCGGTGCCGTTGGCCCGCGCGGGGCAGTCCTGGGCCGTGCAGCAGTCGCCGATGAGGATGCATTCGGTGCCGCACTTCTTGTAGCCGGGGTTGCACGCGTACGAACACGCTACGCTGTCACAGATCGCGGTGCTGCCCGTCGGAGCCGGGCAAGCTACGCACGATGTGCCGCAGCTATTGAGGCTGTCGTTCGCCACGCAGAAGGCGTTGCACGCGTGCTTGCCGGTCGGGCAGCCGCACGTGCCCGGCATGTCGAGCGCCACGCACTTGTCGCCACACACCCGCTGACCCGCAGGACACGTCGCCCCGCAAGTCGCCCCGTCGCACGTCGCCTGGCCACCCGCGGGCGCAGGGCAGGCGACGCAGGATGTCGTCCCACACGACATGGGGCTGGCATTCGAGGTACACGCGCCCGCGCACTCGTGCATGGCGGCACCGCACATGATCTGCGCGGGCACGTCGATCATGGCGGCATCGTCGATCACTTGCGGCGAGTCGGTGGTGCCAGTCATGTCGATGATCACCGTCGGCACGTCTGCGGACATCGACGGCGCGTCGGCCACGACGACGACACCGTCTGCCATCGCATCGGACGGCCGGGTGTCGCCTGAGGCGGTTCCATCACCCGGCAGATCGATCGCACCGGCTTCTGCACCGACCGCGCCGTCGGGCAGCCGAATGTCTCCGTCCATGGACGTCGGCACCGGGCCGTCACCCTCGGGCGGGCGCGCATCCACGTTGGTGCTTCCGTTGTTGATGCGGGGGAGATCCGGCAGACGGGTGCAAGCTTGCACCATCATCGCCGCAAGGTAGAGCAGTACTAGACGACAGACTGTGATTCTCGGTTTCATCAGAAACTCCCTCCGCATGCCACGCCGGTAGATCCAAGTTGCGGCGCACACGCCAAGCGAAAGCCACGCCCGGCGGACGACTTGGTCGTGGCCTCGCGGCCCACCAACCAGAACAGCGCCGCGCCACCGCCAGCCAGCACCGCCGCGCCCGCATACCCGGCGATGGACAGCACCTGCGCGGTCTGAACACCGTCGTACAGGCTGCGGCAGTCAGGGCCGAGATCCAGAGCGGTGGTGCCGCAGCCGGTGGAGGCGAAGTCGGCGGTCTTCGCCTCGCGCGAAACATGAAACACCACGCCTGCCACCAGCGCAACCCCGCCCCCGATCATGGCACCGAGGCCCAACTTCTTCTGCCATTGCCAGGGTCGGCCTGCGGGCGCTGCGGCGCTCACGTCGGCGGACGTGGACGTGGACGTGGACGTGGACGTGGACGTGGACGTGGGCGTGGGCGTGGGCACCGCCGTGGCCGGTGGCGCAGGCGGCGCGGCCAAGCGCGGGGCGGCGGCGGTTTGCGGCTGGCTCCGGGCCAGGTCGGTCTCGATCTCGGCGATGTATTGATCGGCGTCCTTCACCGAGTCGGCCAGTCGCTTGACGTCATCGCCGGTGGCGTCCCTGGCCTTGCGCCTGAACTCCTTGAAGCGGTTGACCGCCTGCTGGCCCTGGCCGTTCTGCTGAAAGCACCGGCCCTGGTTGAAAATCCAGATGGCATCGTTGGTCTCGGTAAACAGCTCGGCCAGGATGCGCGTGCCCTTCTGGGCATCGCCCGAGCCACACGCGATCTTGGCTTCCGGCACGCGCGGGTCGGTCTGGGCGTGCGCGGGCCGGGCGAGCGTCAGGCATCCCATCACAACGGCGGCGGACACCCAGGGCCGAAAAACGTGAGCCATGGGTTCTTGTCGGATCTTGCGCATCAGAATTTCTCCGATTGGATCTTGGGTTTGGCGGGGGCTGCCGGTGGCGATGCGGTTGCCGGAGACGGCGGCGAGATGGGCAGACTCTTGAGTGGCGCCGACGGCTTCGGCGCGGGAGTCGCGGCAGCCGGTCTTGCAACTGGTGCCGACTTGGCCACCGCGAGTGCCTTCGACATTTTCTTCGGCTTTTGCGCAACTGGCTTCGGCTGCGCGGGCTCTGCCACGGACGGCGGCGACTCGGTCGGCGCGGCGACCGCTGGCTGCGCAGCAGGTTTCACGGCGGGCACGGCGGGCACGGGCAGTGCCACGGGTGGTGCCGGTACGGCGGGCGCAGTCGGCTGCGCGGGGGCCACGGCGCTCACGGCGGCTGGAGTCGGCGGCTTCTTGCCGCCCGGTAGAACCACGACCAAGGCGACCACCACAAGCGCCGCCGCAGCCCCGCCGCCGACGATCGACAGCCTGCGGCGGTTGCGGCCTGGAACCTCAATGGCTGGATCGTCATCGTCCATCGCGCCGCTGTGAGCCGAGAACGTGGTCACCTGCCGCACCCCCGTTGCGGCCGCGGGAGCCCGTGCCAGCGTGCCCGGTCGCTGCGACATCGTCGCGGGCCGGGTCGATACATCCGCCACCGCCACCGAGCGCGGCGGAAACGTCCCCGTCGCCAGGCCGAGCGCCATCTGGAACTCCGCCAGATTCGCAAAACGCTCGTCGCGCTTCTTGGCCAGCGCCTTGAGAATCGCTGCCTCGACGTGGGGCGGAACCTCGGGGTTGTGCTGCGAGGGCGGCACCGGCATCTCGGTCATGTGCTTCATCAACACCTCGCCGAAGCCCTGGCCGACGAATGGTGGCCCCCCGCACAACATTTCATAGAGGATAATCGCCATGGCGTAGATATCGGTCCGGTGATCGATCTCGCCGGTGATGCCCATGCACTGCTCGGGCGACATGTACGGCGGCGTCCCCATGATCGAACCGGTCTGCGTCTTGTACGATCCGCCCGACAGCTCCTTGCGCAGCTTGGCGATGCCGAAGTCGAGTACCTTGACCCGATCGAGGCCCGGATTCGCCGAGTCGGGCACCAGGTACAAGTTGTCCGGTTTGAGATCGCGATGCACGATGCCGCGCGTGTGCGCCGCCTCGAGCGCGCCAGCCGCGCCCGAAAAGATCCCCAGCGCCTCGGTGACCGACAGCCGACCGGCGCGTTCAATCCGCTTCGACACCGTCTCGCCGTCGAGGTGCTCCATCAGGATGTAGGGCAGGCCATCCGGCATCAGCCCCACGTCGATGATCTCGATGATGTTGGGGTGGCGGATCGAGTTGGCGGCGCGGGCCTCGTTGAAGAAGCGCTCGACCAGCGGCTTGTCCTCGGCGAACTCGCGCTTGAGGAACTTCACCGCCACCTTGCGGCCGAGCACCGGATGGGTCGCCGCATACACCGACCCCATCCCCCCCTGTCCCAGAAGAGAAACTATCTCATAGTTATTGACCCGCTGACCAATCACAAAAAACCCCGACTATTAGACAGCGCTCGACAGATTTGGTCAAGAACTGAAACCGGCGAGGGCGCACGTCAGGATTGTGGCGGATCGCGGTTCTCTGCGGTTGCAGCATGCCTGTCTTGCGGATATATTATTCGCAAGGAGACCCGATGCCCAACTACCCCACCGTCCCCGCGGATGTTCGCGATACCGCAGCGCAGCTTGCTCAGCCTCGGCCGATGCGGCGAGGCTCTGTTAGCGAGCGTCGCGTCAAGTGCAACAAGACTGGATGCTCGTGCATCTCAGATCCCGACGCGCGTCACGGGCCGTACTACAGCCTCTCGCGCGTCGTGAAAGGGAAGACGCAGTCCCGCTGGCTGGACGTCGAGGAGGCGAAGACGGTGCGGCGACAGGTCGAGGCGGGCCAGCAGTTCCGAAAGGAGGTCGACGTCTACTGGGACGCCTGCGAACGATGGGCGGACACCGAGATCGAAACTCCCCACGCTGGCTCGGAAGAGGCGGCGAAAAAGGGGGGCTCAAAGCGGCCCTCGCGTCCGAAATCGTCGCGAAGATCGACGCGCTCGTAGGCACGCGAGTCGAAGAGTGGGACTTCGAGGCGATCGAAGTTGCCGCACGGCGGGAGGCGCTGCGCATCGCAGGTTTCGCCGTTGCCTGCCGCTTCAACGCCGACCACTCCGATCATGCGGGGCCCTCGCTGGCCTGTCCCTGCGGAGAGCAGGCACGCTACGCCGGACGGCGCGCGAAGACGTTCACGAGCGCGCTCGGGGATCTCGCTCTCGAACGCGCCTACTTCCACTGCGACCAGTGCGGCAGTGGCTTCTGCCCTCGCGATCGGGCGCTTGGCATCGAAGGCGGATCGTTCTCGCCGCACGCGCTGCGGATGATCGGCATCGTAGGCTCCCGCGTGAGCTTCGAGGAGGGCAGCGGGTTCTTGCACGACCTCGCCGGCATCGACGTACCGACCAAGCAGGTCGAGCGCGAGGCCGAGCGGCTCGGACGCGAAATCGCCGAAGACGAGCGCCGCGCCGTCGAATCAGAGACGGAACGCGAGATCCCACCAACGCTCTACCTCGGCATGGACGGTACCGGCATTCCCATGCGCAAAAGCGAGGTTGAGGGACGCGCCGGCAAGCAGGAAGACGGCTCGGCGAAAACCCGCGAGGTCAAACTTGTCACCGTCTGGAGCGCCGAGGAGCGAGACAAGGAAGGCGTTCCGGTTCGTGACGAAGGCTCGGTCACGTACTCGGCCGCCATCGAGAGTGCCGCCTCGCGCGACACCGACAAGGAGCCCTCCGAGTTCGCCCGACGCGCCATCCGCGAGGCCACCCGCCGCGGCTGCGAGAAGGCCACGCGTCACGTCGTCCTTGGTGACGGTGCCGAGTGGATCTGGAATCTCGCCACCGAGCACTTTCCCGGTGCCATTCAGATCGTCGACCGCTATCACGTCAACGAGCACATCTCCGCCGCCGCCAAGGCGATCTATGGCTCCGACGGCGAGCTCCACAAGGACTGGGCGCACCTGCGCTGTACGGAACTCAAAGCCGAGAAGATCGATGACGTCCCGGCCGCTCTCGCCGTCCATACCTCCTGCAAAGAGGCTCTGGATTGCAGCCAGTACATCCGCAAGAACCGTGACCGTATGCGCTACGGCGAGTTCCATGCCGCTGGCCTTTGCACCTCCACCGCCGTCGTCGAGTCCGGCTGCAAGCGGGCCATCGGCCTCCGCCTCAAGGAAGGCGGCATGTTCTGGACCGTCGCCGGTGCCAACGCCATCATCGCGCTGCGTTGCTGCCTCCTCAGCCGCCGCTTCGAGGACTTCTGGGAGCGACGCTCAGCCGCCCGGACGGCGGCAACGTGATCTCATCTCACAATCCTGACGTGCACCCAACCGGCGAACCGGTCAAGCCGGTTTCAAGATGAAGTCCCGCTGGGTTACGACCGACAGCAACCGCTCAAGCTTGTCGATGGTCGGCACGGACACCCCACGTTCATAGCGTGCGTAGGCATTGCGGGAGGTCTG